>DKAI01000006.1 GCA_002450755.1 Deltaproteobacteria bacterium UBA6930 | reverse complement strand
CAAGAAATCCGAAAAATACCGGAAGGAGACCGGGCGGCGCACCTCGAGCCCTGGGTACCAGTAGTCGAAGCGCTCGCAGGCTCAGAAACGGGCCTTCGTGACTTGGCTGCAATCTGCGTCAATTTTTTACAGGACCGCCTACTCGAGACACGAATCGAAGAGGACTCAAGCATTACAACCGAGGCGGAGGTGAGTGACTCGGAAAAGCAACCGTTTAAAAGAAAACGACGCCGAAGACCAAGCTCAAATTCACGGACAAAAAATCGAGACGCGAAGTCTTGAAAATCACAGTCTATGCCGGCTCGAGCAACAGCTCAGCAACGGCCTTCGTCTCTCTAGCAAAAAAACTTGGTCAAGAAATTGCAGAACGAAAACATATCCTGGTATACGGAGGAGGAAGGACTGGCTTAATGGGAGCCGTAGCAAATGGTGCCTTAAGTCAGGGTGGAAGAGTTGAAGGGATCATCCTCGATACCTTTGTTAAAAAGGATGTTCATCATATGGGGTTGTCGGAACTCTCCACAACAAAGACAATGCGCGAACGTAAAGCAGAACTCGATCGAAACGGTGACGCATTTATTGCGTTACCTGGAGGCTATGGAACATTTGAAGAGGTCACGGAAATTTTATCTTTTCGAAAGCTAGGCTTCCACCGCAGGCCTCTAATCCTGCTAGATTGCGAAACTCCTGAAGGACGGTCATTTTGGAGACCTTTCAAAGACCTCTTCGATGGGGCAGTGTCCGGGGGGGTTGAGAAAAGACAAAGGGAAAGTTTTTTTTCTATAACAAGCGATCCGAAAAAAGCAGTTGCTGCATGTGAGGCCGATATCTAAAACAAAGAGGACTTCTCTAAATCGCGACCCTTGTAAATCAATCCGGAAGTGAGGGCAGTAAGTTCAGAACGGCTTCCTTTTAACAAATATTCCTTGCGTGAAACAATTTCTCGATCCGTGCCACTGATATTGAGCTGTTGCCTTGAGCCAGACGAATCAACAAATGCCAAAACTCCATTGCCGCAAAGTGGTCGGCCAGCGCACCAGGTCACTGCCGAAAAAGCACTATCAAACCTTGAGAGCGCCTCGTTCAAGATCCATCGAGCCGGAGCGAAGTCAGGTCTAAAAATTACTGGGGACATAAAAACGCTTATACAAGCCAACCCTCTAGAGTTTAGACCGAGGACAGGGGTTATTCCATCAGCCTGAATCCACTCGATAGTCTCGATGCCACTATCAGGTCGGTTTTTGAGAAGCTGTCCTCCTGATGAAACATCAGCGGAGAAGCCACCTTTCACATGAAACCAGTTAAACCGACTAGAGCATTTGTCCTCAAGAATTAAAAGATCAGTCTTATTAATTCCGGTCGCTGATGATATCCCACGAAGTCGATCGTGCTGTTGTGGTAAAAAACGTTTCAGGCCTAGATCAGTAAAGCCACCCAGAAGCCGTGATTCCCATCGATCCAATTTCGACAAACTCTTGAGCTTATTACGTAATTCAACCTTCTGAGATGCTCCCTGATCCTGCCCTTGGTCCCATGGAGTCCCAGTGCAATTCAGTGCGGGCTGGGTACCTCTCACAAACAAAATCCCGATAACCACATAAAATGCCTCAGGGACTCGCGACATCGCCTAGAAAAGGCGGGTCGCTCCTCCAAAGCTCAACTTAGCGATACCCGTCATTTGGAAATCCTTTCCAAGCCCAAGCAGAGGCCACCTCAACCGATTATCCTTAGGTTGAGGAAAAAAAGTGTCGAAAACACGCATCGGAGTCATCTGCGGCGGTCAGTCCGTAGAACACGAAATCTCTTTAAGATCTGCGGCTTCCATAGCTCAGGCTCTGGATCCGTCCAAATACTCCGTTGAAATTTTACTCATTGACCTCGAAGGTCAGTGGTATCGGCTGGGAAGGAACATGCCAGAAGATATCGCTCGTGCAAAGGTTCCCTTCAATTTTCCTGTGTCTCCGAAGCAAGGGGGAAAACACCATTTCGACGTCTTATTTCCAATTGTCCACGGCACAGGAGGAGAAGACGGTTGCCTACAAGGTGTTATCGAACTCTCGGGTATCCCCTATATAGGATCGGGAGTTCTCGGTTCTGCTTTGCAAATGGACAAAGACATCGCCAAAACCCTTTTGCAATCTGCGGGTCTCCCGGTTGTTCCTTGGATAACTCTTAATTCCAAATCGGCTTCTCATGAACTTCCCGGCGAGCTCGAGTTCCCCTGCTTTGTAAAACCCGCGTCTCTTGGATCTTCAGTAGGTACCCACAAAGTCATTGATGAAACCGAATTAAGGAGCGCACTCGAAGACTCTTTTCGTTTTGACGAGAAAGTTCTTATAGAAACTGCGATCGATGCTCGGGAAATAGAAGTATCCGTAATTGGGAATGAAACACCCGAAGCGTCTTTGCCGGGAGAGATAATCCCACGGGCCGATTTTTATGACTACGACGCCAAGTATCTCAACAAAGACACCGAACTCCTTGTACCGGCCCCACTAGAAATCGCCATCGTGGAACGTCTACAAGATTTAGCAAAGCAAGCCTTCCTCACTTTACAGGCTTCCGGACTCGCCAGAGTTGACTTTTTTGTTTCGAAGCATGACGACTCAGTTTGGATTAACGAACTCAATAGTCTACCCGGGTTCACAGACATCTCGATGTACCCAAAACTGTGGGAGGTGAGTGGGCTTCCATACCCCAAACTCCTCGATCGACTCGTTGCCCTTGCCTTGGAAAGGCACAACCGCCGAGCTCTCTTAATCCGTTCATATCCTCTTTGAGAGAACTAGAGCCAACGGCACGAAGGTGTACGCATCAGAAGAACTCGAGATTGGCGAACTTCGTCACCACTGTCTTCACACCTGCTCGATCAAATCGAATTCGCAATTTTTGTTTAGGACCTGAGCCAATCGATTTCAAAATGACACCTTCCCCGAAAATAGCGTGACGTACCCTGACACCTGCAGATGCCCCAGCATCAGGTTCGAGTTGACCATATTCATAATCGAGACTTCGTTCACCACCATATGCGGCTGCAGGACCCCGAAAGGAGTCTTCTGGAGAAGGACCGTCATGTAAGTGGTCCGGTACTTCTGATAAAAAACGTGAAGGTATGGCAATTTCTCTACCTCCGAAACGCCGACGTTCTTCCGCCCAAGTTAAGGTGAGATGCTCCATTGCCCGAGTCATCCCTACGTAGCAAAGGCGACGTTCCTCCTCAATTGCTTCATGGTCTCGCGATGATGCTGCGTGAGGAAACAATCCTTCTTCCATACCAACTAGATGAACCACGGGAAACTCCAAACCCTTTGCAGAGTGAGCGCTCATGAGCGACACCCTCTCAGTAAGACCATCAACGTTGTCAAGATCAGTCACCAGTGCCACTTGATCCAAGAACAACTCCAGGACAGGTCGCTCGATTCCTTCCTCCAGATTCGTAAACTCAAAATCCCCGGCCCCAGCGACAAGTTCGCGGAGGTTTTCTATTCGCATTTCTGACTCGGGGGTATTTGCACGCTCCAGGTGTCGGATGTATCCAGTTTTGTCGAGTACAAGCCCGAGAGCCTCCTCGGGGCCAACATCATGAACGCTTTCTGACATACTCTCGAGCAACTGAAAAAAAGTTCGAACGTTCTTCCCTGTACGATTTTCTTGATCAGAATAAAGTCGTAACGCTTCCAGAAGACTAATTTCATCTCGTTGGGCGATAGCCTCGGCCCGAAGAATGGTGGTCTTTCCTATTCCGCGCGGTGGCTTATTGATAATGCGTCGAAGAGCCATCGAATCGGCCGGATTTACCAATAAACGTAGATATGCCAAAACATCTTTTACTTCAGCGCGGTCGTAAAAACGCGTCCCCCCCACCACCACGTAGGGCACGTCATATTTCAACAATTCTTCTTCGAGGGGTCTAGACTGAGCGTTGGTTCGATAAAAAATCGCGAAATCAGAAAGTACACGATCGTTCTCGCGTGACATCGAAATAATATTACCGATCACATGAGCAGCCTCATCGCGTTCGTTTTCCGCCCTATAGAAATGAATCTGTTCGCCTTGGCCACGTTCTGCCTTCATTTCTTTTTCGGGACGATCAACATTATTTGCAACCACTGCTCCCGCGCCCGAGAGAATTGCTTGGGTGGAACGATAGTTCCTATCCAGAACCACCACATTTGCATCCGCATAGTCACGTTCAAAATCGAGAATGTTCCGGATATCCGCGCCTCTCCATGCATAGACACTCTGATCGGGATCCCCAACTACGCAAAGGTTTCTGTGCTTGCTAGTTAAGGCATTTACTAATTCATACTGGACTCTATTCGTATCCTGGTATTCATCAATCAATACGTATGCCCATCGATCTTGATAATGTCCTAAAACCTCAGGATGGTTTCGGAAAAGCATCGCCGTCAACAATAAGAGATCACCGAAATCAAGCGCATTCGCATCCAAGAGCAGACGCTGGTAAGACGCGTAAACTTCGGCACTCTGCTCTGCTTCCAGGTCCGTAGCACTCTCGGCCGCCTGGTGCGGGAGTTCTCCGGCGTTCTTCCACTGATCTATTCTCCAACGCAAACGCCTAGCGTCATGACCTTTAGGGTCTAACCCATGAAGTTTTAATGACTCCTTCAAGGTCCCCAGCGAATCAGCTTCATCGTAAATAACGAACCCGCGAGATCGGCCTAAGTGGTTAATTTCCCTTCTTAATATCCGTACGCATGTCGAGTGAAAGGTGGAAACCCACGTGCCCTTGGAATCCGGTCCAAGTAAATCAACGACCCGCTCCTGCATTTCTCTCGCTGCTTTATTTGTAAAAGTCACCGCTATAATTTGCTCTGGAGGAATACCGCAAACTCCCACCAAATAGGCAATCCGATAGGTGAGAACTCGGGTCTTTCCGCTCCCCGCGCCAGCTACGACCAGAAGGGGACCCTCCGTGGTTTTTACAGCTTTAAGTTGTTCCGGATTTAAATCTTTGAAAATTTCCGGCGTAGACACTTCGCTTCCCCACGTTGCTTCCGATAACCCCAGAATAGCGAAAGTTCCTGGCCACAGAACGGAAGGTCCTGAAAACAACAAAATCCATTACTAAATGAGAAATTGATAAGCCTGCCTAAATATATGTCTCATTCTCTCGCCCAAAGTTCTCGAGCAAAACTATTTCCCAAGATCCCTCAACGACGCAAAAAAAACGAACCATGATAGTCTTATGCGCGCCCAAAAACCCGGCCTAGTCCTCAAACGGTCGTATTCCGCGAGACCACATTCGGTTTTAATAAAATTGCTGATTTTATATTTTCCCAATTGCGCACCTAGATCTATTTGGAAACCGGAGGTTTCTACCACCCATGAGTATAATAGGCTTCTAGTACATAGGACAAACGATTGGCGTTTGATCCGGAACAACTCTGTTCTTGTAGAAAGAGAGCAACCATTGTGGAAAGAGTGTTCGATGTAATCATCGTAGGCGCGGGCCTATCGGGGGTGGGTGCAGCTAGACAAATTCGTTCAAATTGCCCCGGAATTCAGTTTTGTATCCTGGAATCCCGAAAAACAATGGGAGGCACCTGGGATCTGTTCCGATACCCAGGCATACGATCAGACAGCGATATGTATACAATGGCCTATGAATCAAAGCCTTGGAACAGGCCGAAGGCCATTGCTGACGGGGCATCTATTTTGAATTACATAAAGGAAGCTGCATTGGAGGATGCTATCGATCAAGATATCTACTTTGATCGTCGAGTAACTTCCGCAAAGTGGAGCTCGGAGAACTGCACGTGGACTCTAGGTGTAGAAAATTCGAGAAAAGAAGCTGAAGAGCCCTTTTCCTGCCGTGTTTTATACATTTGTAGCGGTTACTTCAACTACGAAACCGGACATAATCCAGAGCTTCAAAATCAGTCTCAATTTTCTGGTCAGATAATACACCCTCAATTTTGGCCTTCAGACCTGGATTATGGAGGGAAAACAATCACGATACTTGGAAGTGGTGCCACCGCAATAACATTGGCGCCGGCATTAGCCCAAAACGCAAAAAAAGTATTCCTGCTTCAACGCTCGCCCTCCTACATTCTCGCACTTCCTTCATTCGACCCAATAGGAAAATTCACGAACTTAATACTTCCGAAAAAATTAGCCCACTCCCTAAACCGCAAGCGATACATTTCGCTTCAAAGCTTTTTCTACAAAAGAGCGAGAAAACACCCGAAACAAACCAAACGTTTCCTTCTGAAACTATTGAGAGCACGCCTAGATTCCGAATATGACATAGGAAAACATTTTCTCCCAAAGTATGATCCCTGGGATCAGCGACTCTGCCTAGCACCGGACGGAGATTTTTTTGACGCGATTAATTCTGGTAAGGTTAAGGTCATCACCGATGAAATTGAGACGCTCACTCCTGAGGGTATTAAACTCAAGTCCGGACCCACGTTTAACACTGATATAATTATTACGGCTACCGGATTAAAACTTAAGCTTCTCGGCGGTATCGAATTCTACAAAGATGGCGATCTCATAGAACTGTCAGACACATTCTCGTACAAAGGTCTGATGTTTTCAAACGTACCGAACCTCTTTTCTACTATGGGTTATGTGAATGCTTCCTGGACGTTGAGATCAGAATTAGCGTCTGAATTTATCTGCCGAGTTCTTAATAAAATGAAAAATTTACACACAAACGAAGTCGTTCCGACACTAAAAGATTCCAGTCGATTGAAAGCCGAGAAATTCTTCGGTGAAAACTTCTCTCCAGGGTACATAATGAGGGATCTTAATTTATTTCCCAAGCAAGCCGATGTAGATCCTTGGAGATTTATTCAAAATTACAAAATCGACAGAAAATCGATTCGAAGAAGACCATTAGAAGAC
Source organism: Deltaproteobacteria bacterium UBA6930 (assembly GCA_002450755.1). Lineage (GTDB taxonomy): Bacteria > Myxococcota_A > UBA9160 > UBA9160 > UBA6930 > UBA6930. The sequence goes on along the minus strand of DKAI01000006.1, from coordinate 1,847 downwards.
GGAGTTCTGCGATTTAAGTCGACGCCACGATAGTAAGATATAAAGCGGAGAGAGTTTTAATCGAAGACACTAACGCTGCGATCGCGTTGTCAGACCAAAAAACCCTAACAAAAGTGAATAAACAAAGACGATCCCGCCAACCGTGAGTAACAAGGTCGAAAGGCTAACCGTCTTTATCAGATTTGAATCACTGATTAGACCAAAATCTAAGCTCATCCAGTAATTAAGGGCGTTATACCCCAGGTAACCTCCTAGAGAGGAAATAAAGATCCCAAAAATCGCTCCAGCTTCTAGGATGGGAAAACGATTTAGGGAATTTAGTAAAGCGTGCTCCGACAGCAAATGTTCACGCGCCCCGAAGATTCGAATCGCGATCGCGACAAAAACAGCACTCAGACCAATTATAATCGAGGCTTGCGTGAAAAACAACGTATGGATTCCAAACTCTACTCCGTCTAGAGGATCAAAATTCAAGTAAACAGATGCATAAGCAAAAATGCTAAGAATAGTCAGTATCAGACCCGGCACTAGAAACAGCCATCTTGGACTATAAATGAGCATGAAGCGAAGATGCCTCCAGCCATCACGCCCTGGGCGCAGATGAGGAGGCCTGGACCTACCATCTTTATCTAACGTCGTAGGAACCTCTACTATTCTTAGAGACATGATGGTTGCTTTTATGACCATTTCGGAGGCAAACTCCATTCCAGTCGTTCGTAAATCTAATCGAAAGAATGCGTCTTTCGTGATGCCACGGAGTCCGCAATGAAAGTCATTTACGGCCGAGCGAAAGAGCAACTTGCCAATAAAGGTCAAGATGGGGTTACCGATGTACCTGTTCTTCCAGGGCATAGCACCAGGGTGAATCCCACCAAGAAATCTATTCCCCAGCACTAGCTCAGCGCCAGCTTCGTAGGCCTCAACAAATGGCGTTAGATTGCTGAAATCATAGGAGCCATCAGAATCTGCCATAATGACAAAATCCCCGCGGGCGGCCTCTATACCATAGTAGAGAGCATTCCCATAGCCTCTCTCGGCAACGTCTACAATACGTACCCCTAAAGAACGGGCCGCCTCTTGGGAACCATCCGTGCTTCCGTTATCGGCCACTAGTATTTCGACTTCTCTACCTGACGCTTCGGCCCATTTTTTAGCCTTGCCAATGCAAGTTGCAAGCGTTTCGATTTCATTCAGACAAGGCATAAGGATCGTAACAACCGGAGTTTCGGTTTCTTTCCTTCTCACCGATTCTCCTCGGAGATCTTCGAACTCTATCTGACCGCGCGGTGCCTCAGACTCCATGTAGATCCTTTTGATAATTCTCCATTCTTAAAGAAGAAAGCTAGCATAATTGCTTGCAGCGTTTACATTCCCGCCTACGAGCAGGTAAACTCAAATGCGCTTACAGTCTGAAACCTAATGAGTTTTTTAAATCTAAAAAAACTGTTGATTTCTGGTCAGCTCATACAGTCTCTTTCTAACCTTTCACTGGCTAACCGGATTTCGTGCCTTTATATCGCGATGTTTACGGCCTTCCTAATATCCGTGTCGTTTTTTCGTGCTGACGGAAGCCTTGGCTACGATGGCGACACACTAATCCTGGCCAGCCAATTTATAAAATTGGTCAACCCAGAAATCTTCGGCACTTTTGACCTCGGAACAAACCCGAAACCGCTTATTATGCTAATAGGCGGTGTTAGTTATCTTTGCTTTGACAACCTAATTTTATTAAATCTAACTTTCTTTATTTCCTTCTTATATATGATTAATCGCATTGGGACTCGCTTTGGCGATCATCTCTTTGTTTCAATAGGCATGCTTTTATTGGCATCGAATCCGTTTATCTT
>DKAI01000117.1:6447-7236 GCA_002450755.1 Deltaproteobacteria bacterium UBA6930 | reverse complement strand
AGTTTGATCCGATCTTCGCCTGGCCAAAACCTGTCCAGAAACCCTTTCCTCCTATCCACGTAGGGGGGTCGTTCCCTGGCGCGGCGCGAAGAGCAGTAAGGTACGGCAACGGTTGGTTTCCGATCCTTGCACGAGAGTCAGAACCAATTTCAGACTTGATTCCAAAGTTTAGGAAAATGGCAGAAGACAGCGGCAGAAATCCGGACGAGCTCGAGGTCACAATTTTCGGTCCGAACCCTGATGAGAAAGAACTCAGAGAACTGGCAAACGTTGGAGTCCACAGGGTCATTTTTCTGCTTATGCCTGAAAAGATTGAAAAATTATTGCCGTTGCTCGACGAAAGGAAAGCTCTCGCAGAAACAATTGGCTAGATCAAGGTACGAGCCTTTTCACTACTGTGTTTGCGGCAAGACGTCCTGACCTTAAGGCACCAGAAAGCGAAGCGATTTCTAAATAGTCTCCAGCGAGAAACAAACCTTCTCGTTCCTCTGGACTGCGAGACACTTGACGTAGATCCGACTTGTTTTGACAAGGTAGCGCTTCCCTTATGCGATAAATTTTCAGTAGTTTCCATGAATCTAAAATCTTGGAGTCGTACCATTCTCCCAGTTCTTCACGCACCTTCTCGTCAATATCTTTCCCTGACATACCTGAAGTTTCCCGCAGTGTGACAGATATCAGAGATACGCCTCTCGGAGAATAACTGGGAGCAACTCTATTAACTGGAAACATCAAATCTACGAAACCGGTCGGATTGGCATTTAATGTCAGAATAGGATCAAGATAAGG
>DKAI01000117.1:0-6049 GCA_002450755.1 Deltaproteobacteria bacterium UBA6930 | reverse complement strand
GCATTCGCAATTGGTCCAGAAGAAAGCACTACTGCATCGCTTTTTATAATCTCCCCATTCTCAAGAGCCACTGCCTTAGCGTCTACTTCTTTAACTAAAGAGGAAAAGCGAAACGATTTTTTGGGTAATGAACTCGCTATTTGATTCGGAATAGCCTGCATACCGAATTTAGGCAAGACAGCATCACCCATTGCAAAAGTTCGAAAAACAAACTCGAAAAAACGACTTGAAGTACAAAGATCTCTCTGGAGAAAAACTCCACCAAAAAAGGGTCGAAAGAAAGATTCTATAAAATTCGCTGAAAATCCAATCTCGTCTAGTACTTCTATGGTGCTTCGTTCTCGGCGAGAGAATATTTGATCGAGGGACATTGAGGAAATTTTTCGACGATAATTCCACAAACGTAATTTATCCATCAAAGTAGCGACTGGACTCGCGAGAGTAGATGGGAGGTCGAAAAGCCTCTTACTCGGATCTCCTATCGTGCTAAAGCGACCATCTTTGAAAATTCGAGCACCGGAACGAAATGCATGACACATCAACGCTGAAATATCGAGACCCGATCTCACCTCAGGATCACCAGTGAGAAGAACTTGAAATCCGCGATCTAAAAGAAAACCATCTTTCTTATCAGTTCGCACTCGCCCACCAGGACCATCTTCTTTCTCTAAGACAGTTACTTCACAACCCGACTTATAAAGCTGTCGCGCACAAGACAATCCGCTTATACCTGCGCCTACAATGATGACGTGTGGCATCTTAAGTTTTCATAAGAATACAGAGGCTGAAGCGTGATTTCATTCTTCAACAAATACCTGATCATATTAATCTTTTGGCTTCAAAAATCCGACGATTTAGTTATCGCGATGCTTCCGAAGTTCTAACCGCGCGACAGCGCGACGATGAACCTCATCGGGCCCATCAGCTAGCCTTAGGGTTCGAACGCTTGAGTAAGATTTTGCAAGCCCGAAGTCCGAGGTGACTCCTCCACCTCCATGAGCCTGAATTGCGTCGTCAATGATCTTACATGCCATAACGGGAGCCTTAACTTTAATCATAGCGATCTCAGCCGCTGCAACTTTATTTCCAACGGTATCCATCATGTGTGCAGCCTTTAGGGTCAGAAGTCGAGATGCTTCAATTTCAATTCGAGCATCTGCTATACGCTCTTCCCATATGGAATGTTCGGCAATCTTTTTCCCAAATGCCTCGCGTGAAAGCAGTCTCTCGCACATTTTCTCCAGGGCTCGCTCCGCCACCCCTATAATTCGCATGCAATGATGAATTCGACCAGGGCCGAGCCGACCTTGCGCTATCTCAAATCCTCTACCTTCGCCAAGAAGTATGTTTTCGGCCGGCACACGAGCATCTTTAAATTCTAGTTCCGCATGGCCGTGGGGTGCATCGTCAAAACCGAAAACCGGTAAGAACCTTTTTATGTGAACACCTGGCGTTTCGAGAGGAACCAAAATTTGGCTCTGCTGATGATGCCTATCCCCTTCAGGATTAGTTCTTCCCATGACTATCATAATTTTACACCGGGGATCCATGACCCCCGAACTCCACCATTTTCTTCCATTTAAAACATATTCGTCCCCATCTTTCTTAATTTCCGTACGAATATTTGTGGCGTCAGATGATGCTACGTCAGGCTCCGTCATAATATAAGCAGATCGGATTTCTCCATTAAGCAACGGGCCTAGCCAGCGTTCCTTATTAGAATCGGACGCATAACGCTCCAAGACCTCCATATTCCCAGTGTCGGGAGCTGAACAATTAAAAACCTCAGATGCCCAACTAACTCGGCCCATTACCTCACTCAATGGAGCGTATTCGAGATTGGTCAATCCTGCTCCACGGTCACTTTCTGGCAAAAAGAGATTCCATAGACCCTCACTTTTCGCCTTAGCCTTGAGCTCGTCCAAGATGGGAGGTACCTGCCAGCGATCTTCCCCGAAAGATTCCATTTGTTCAATCCAAGTAGATTCATTGGGATAAACATTCTTATCCATAAACTCTTGGACTAGACTCAAATGATATTTAGTCTTATCGCTGTATTCAAAATCCATTTTCGTTCTCCCTGAACCTCAGTTCCTTGAATCCATAGGCTATCACAAAATTTACTCTAAGATCTCGTTGTATGGCTCTTGCAAAGCCACCTTAACCATTTGTCCTTCAACCAAACTCGCGTTCGGCGACAATCCGTTAAAAACAGCGGTTTTTTGTAGCGTCCAAGTATTCCCGGTTCTCTTTGACAGATCACTAAGAGTCTCATCCAATTTTGCTGTAGAAATTTTTAGACGAGTCACCTGTATCGATTCCAACTCTTTCTTTGTCAACGCTCTGAAACTTCGAACCGCACTCCTGAAAGTGCCTTTATGTCTAGCAAAGACTCCCTCTTGAGTCGTACCCGTTACCCGGTAGATTCTTCCTCCAAATGCAATAAAAGTTATTTCGACGTCAAGAATACGATTTTGGGCCGCCGTAGCTTTTCCTGATAGGCGAAAAGCATCCAGAGCACCCAATCGAATTGAACGACCAGAGATCGGTTGGAAGCCCTGCTTACCTGCCTTCGTTATCACGTAATTGTTGGCAGCAGATTTGGCATCCTGACCCTCACTGTCCATCTCAAGTACAAAAGTAGACTTGCGGTCAGAGGATCGAGAATTAACTGCGTGACGAGTATTTTGAACTTCCCAGCCCTTTGGAAATTGTAAAGAGAACTTTAAACCAGAGTGAAGAAAACGATCTCCACGAAAAACCCCTTCGGCAGGGTTTTCGCCGACGATCAGACCGTCTAGCTTAGAAAGAAAGTCTCTTCGATCTTCCGCGATTCCTCTTCGACGACTCCAAGACAAGGTTTGTGCATAACTTGAAGCTGCTGCGGCTCGACGCGGAGTAGTGGGATGAGTATCGAAAAACCCAGGAATTCTCGATCGACCAAACTTCAATCTCACCGTCGCTTCAAGTCCTTGGAGGAAGCTCGCAAGGCCTCCAGGGTCAAAGCCTGCGCGACTTATTGTCTTCTGGCCAACACGATCAGCGGCATTTTCCTGAGCTCGGCTATAGGCCGCGATATATCCGGGGTTAGTAAGAGTAATCGATTTTGCAACGCGCTCTCCCACATTTTCACCAAAAACAGCACCTAAGACTGCTCCCGGCAAGCCAAGTAACTTCCCTCGTTGAGATATGGTCTGCCGGCCGGAAGCATGACGAGCAGCGACATGACTAATCTCATGGCTTAAAACATTAGCAAGTTCATCTTCCGAATTAGACAAGGCCAAAAGACCGCGCGATAAATATATAAACCCACCCGGTAAAGCGAATGCATTGGGGATATCCTGGTCTACTATTAAAAACTTATAATCGAAGGATCTTCTGGGGGCGTAAGCAACTAGCCGTCTGCCTAACGTATTTACATATTTCGTGATAGAAGGATCCTCATAAAGTCCCATCTCGCTCTTAACTTCTTCTGCTGCCGCCTCTCCTACCTTTCGATCGGCACCCTCATGCGACAGTAGAATATTGCGCGGTTCTCTGGCTGCCTTATTTTGAGGCACAGCCTGCTGCTCCTGCTTCGCGCAGGACAAGAGCCCTCCTACGGCAACAAGCACCGCTGCAAACCAAACAATCCTCTTCGAAACGGTGGCTATTCTGCCAGCCAAATTAGTCATAGATCGTTATCATCGCGCAACTCCCCTCGACTCGCCGGTGCAGAGACAAAGGAACTAAATGAACCAGAGCCAGGAGAAGGAAAAGGTGACCAGAAAGGTTGATACGGTCAGCCTGGTCATAATAGCCACCATCCTGACGGGAGTGGCTATCAGGTGGCTCCAACCGGTCCTAATTCCTCTGGTACTTTCCTTGTTCGTGACGGTTGGCCTGTCCGCTCTTATTCGTTGGTTTGAAATTAAACTACGGATTCCACGCGCACCCGCAGTCGGTGCAACTATTATATTAGCGGGCCTAGCATTTGCCCTTACCAGTTCAGTAATTTCAGCATCAATTAGCCAGCTTTCCAACAACGCTGAGACGTATCAAGAAATGGCAGCTAACTTGGTCGCTCTCGCGGGAAGCCAGCTTCCAGTATGGGTAGAAAATTACTTAAAGGAGGCTGGCCATACTTCGTCCCTCGTGCCGGTTTCCGCAGTCGGGCCCCTAATTCTTGGCGCGACTGACACGTTTTTAGAAATTCTTTCAAAATCACTCCTCGTGATTATCTTCGTCATTTTTCTCATGATTGGACAAAGCCGCAGCAATTCATCCTCCGGGATCTGGGCAGAAATAGAAGGGCGAATTCAGCGCTATATCGTAATAAAAAGTCTAGTCTCAGCTCTTACAGGCATCCTTGTCGGCCTGACTCTTTGGACAATTGGTGTTCCAATGGCGCTTGCGTTCGGCCTCCTCACCTTTCTACTGAACTTTGTCCCGAGCGTAGGATCCTTTCTGGCCATCCTCCTACCAATCCCTCTAATGTTAAGCCTTACAGGACCTCAAATAACTCTCGCTATTACACTCCCCGCAGCAATTCATTTTGTCGTAGGAAATATTCTTGAACCTAAATGGATGAAAGACAGTCTCGACCTGCATCCAGTGGTAATCCTTTCAGGTCTGATTTTTTGGGGAATGCTTTGGGGAGTAGCCGGCATGCTTTTGGCTACGCCTATCCTCGTTGTAGCGAAAATTCTTCTTTCTAAGTTTGAACAGACCAAGGCTCTGGCAGACCTTCTAGCTGGTCGCCTTGCAAGCTTTCGTTCACCCAGAGCCTCTTAGAAAACCAGAGCAGGTAAGGCTCACTTAACGTCCTTTAAGAAATTCGAACCTCGACTAACAAAGTGATCTCTTAATGAAGTCTGCTTCAAGTTCGAAGGCCTCTACCGCTTGGGGCAGTAATTGCGGAAATAACAAGAACCCATGAATTGTACCTTCAAACATCTTATGCTCAGTCGCCACTCCAGCGTCTTGCAATTTTTTCGCGTAATCTTGGCCCTCATCACGAAGAGGATCAAATTCCGCGGTAATAACCAAGGTTTTTGGAAGATCGCTGAAGCTACTGGCATAGATTGGAGAAAGGTAAGGTTCCTTCTTGTCGGTATCGCCTACGTAGTGGTTATAAAAATATTCCATATCTGCCTTTTCCAAGAGGTATCCGCTAGCATTCTGCTTTATCGAAGGGTAAGTAAGCGCAGCATCCACCGCCGGATAAGTTAGTACCTGGCATCCAATCTTGGGACCGTCTTCGTCTCTCGATCGTAGTGCGACAGCGGCTGCAAGGTTACCTCCAGCACTGTCTCCGATAACACCTAGCTTATTTGGATTTGCTCCCACCTGCTCCGGATTTTCAAACACCCAGCATAGGGCGGCATAACAATCGTCTATTGCACCTGGAAAACGTGTCTCGGGTGCCAGCCGGTAATCAATAGAAACCATATTACAGCCTGTACGGCTGACTAGCTGTCTACACAAATCGTCATGCGTACCAATGTTCATTATCACCCATCCTCCTCCGTGATAGTGGAGCATAGTGGGCAATCTCTTTTCAGGATCAGGTGAATACCAACGATAGGACACCGGTCCTCCCGGACCCTCAAAAATTCCATCTTCAACATGGGCAACCGGAACTCTCTGGTCGTCACTTACCTTAAATACCTCATTCGATAGGGCGCGGGCATCATCCGGCGTCATTGAGGAGAAAGAAGGAACCTGCTGTTCTGATAAAGCGTTAAGTAGGGCGGTTGTAGAATCGTTAATAGGCATGAATTCCTCCTATGCCAACTAGGTGCTTTTTTATGGAGATCATACTACCTCGACTCAAGGTCCTTATTCCACCTTATTAAGTCATTCATGCCATTCGCGGGCCTTTCCACAGTCCGTCCTCATTACTCGACTTTTTGGTTAAAGGCCTAAAAAAATAGTTATCATCTCCTACGGCACTCGTCATAAAGCATCGAGGTGAACTTTTGTGATTAATAAGATAGGAATCGATACTAACTGGACGTGGGATGACGACTTTATTTTCTCGCAGGCAATTAAGGCTGACAACACAGTT
>DKAI01000064.1 GCA_002450755.1 Deltaproteobacteria bacterium UBA6930 | reverse complement strand
ATCACCAGACGTTCGGATAATTACGAGTTCCGTCTCCATCCCAAACTCTTCCCGAAAACGGTCGGAAACAAACTGAGCCTGCCAAAGTGCTAGGGGACTCCCACGTGTTGCAATCCTATACGGCAGCCCTACTCCTCCTCAGGGTCAGAAACGGAAATTTTCGTTGCCGGCCTGTCAAGCGCAAAAAGGAGTTCGATTGCGCGCAGTAAATCCTCGGAGTCCTCTCCGGGAGTTCGCAATTTGGATAATGGCTCATGGAGAAGCTTATTCACTAATCCTTTAGTGAGAGCGTCGGCTTGCGCCGCTTGCTGTGGATCGAGTGACATACGGTTTAAATATCGATTCAATTCCTTTTGACGGATGCTTTCCGCACGAGAACGCAGGCTTTGAATTATGGGAACAAAACCTTGTGCAGATCTCCATTCGCGGAACTTTGTAACTTCCAGCTCAATTATACGCTCAGCAATCTCTACTTCGCCGCGCCGTTCCATTTCGTTATGCTCTGCCACGGCGGCCAAATCATCCATGTCGTATCGAAATAAATTCGATAGGTCATCTGCAGAAGATTCAACATTCCTCGGAACACCAATATCGATGATGAAAAGAGGACGACCATCTCTATTGCTGAGTACCTTGCGTAATAAAGACTCACAAAACACAGGCTCCTTGCCCGCAATTGAAACAAGGATGATGTCTGACGTCGTCGCCAACACTTCTAATTCCTTCAAGTCATGTGCGGTTGCGTTAAATCGACTTGCCAGCTCTTCCGCTCTTCCCTTGGTCCGATTGGCGACTCTCACCTGCGATAGGCCACTGCTACGAAGTGCTTGCAAGGCAAGATCTATCATATCCCCCGCTCCTACGAGTAAGGCTGTCTTATCATCTAATCGCTCAAAGACGCCTAGCGCGAGCTCAACCGCAACTTTTGCAACCGATACTGGACGCAATGCAATTCCAGTTTCATTCCTAACGCGTTTTGCGGCAGAAAAGGCCATCTGATAAACGCGCGATAGTTTGGAACTACAAGCTCCCGACGTTCCTGCCTCACGGTAAGCTTCCTTAAGTTGTCCAAGAATCTGCGGTTCTCCAACAACCATGGAATCAATCGACGACGCGACTCGAAACAAGTGTCTCGCAGCTTCTTCCCCTCGATAGCAATAGAGAGCTTCGTCCAGTTCGGTAAAGGAATTATGGTCTGGAGCAATGGATCTTCCGAAGAATGATCGAAGACTGAGCTCCCCCAACTCCATTGTCTCAGCAACAGCACAGATTTCTACCCTGTTACACGTCGAAAGAAGCACAGCCTCTAAGATATCTCCTGTTCGGAGAAGTTTTTCGAGTAAAGGCTTTGGGTCATCAACTGCAAATTTCTCTCTTAATTCCAGAGATGCTGTTCGATGGTTAATTCCTAACAAAAGTAAATTCATCGGATTGCCTCAGAACCCAGCCAAGTAAGCAACAAAAAAAGGAATCCGACGAAACTACCTATCGATAACTTCAAAGAACTCAAGCCCATGCCAAGCCTTCCCACAAGTAAAGAGACGTAGATCACCCATGTAAATATGGTCGCTAAACCGTGCTCCGTATAGGACCAGAATTTCTCAGAGACTGCCTGTGCCCAAAATAAGCCAGTAAGTACACCGAATGTCATGCATAGGAATCCGATACAAAGTGCCAATAATCCCAACTTTTCTAAAGCCTCGAGCGATGGTGCAAAGCTGCTTATATACGGATTTTTCTTTTTTAGATCTCGATGTCGCCAGAGATATAACGCGCCGGCAACACCGGAAATTCCTAAAAGACCTATGCCGGCTGAAGATATAAGCACGTGTAGGTGCGACCAACCCGCGTGTGGTTCTCCCTCACCAGATCCAAGCATCGGCAAGCGTATGATGACTAGGGAAACCGCTGAGAAGGCAACAGGAGAAACAAGCACCACAAGACCTGCAAGACGACCGCGTGCCAGGAAAAGACACGAGGCAACGGAAACCACCCATGCTACCAGCGAGAAAACCAGGACAGGTTCCTCGAGCGATGGTGCGGGGTCTCGATAATGTAAACTATAAAGTGCCAGAGTATGGAAAAAGCTGCCCGCACCGAGCAACCAGGCAGAAAGCGGCAAACCACGAGGGAACAGCTGCAAGACTCCTAAAGTGCAAGAGAGAAAAGCCACGAGATACATCGCCGCCGCTACCGCGTGGATCTCAAACACGCCCCTCTCCCTTAAGTCGTGCCATCTGGTCGGCGATCGTTACAGAATCGTTAACCATCTCAAAGACCCTATATGAAGGTTCACCTTTCAAGACAAAGCTGATATTGGAGAGACTTCCACCCTCCAGGTCCGTCGTTCGAACCTCGTTTAGAAGAATTTCTGCCGATTTCTGCATGGAAATTTCACGTCCAACAGTCCCGATCGCTGGTACAGCGATGCTTTCAATACCTAAAAGTTCTGCAAGGCCTAGACAACAGCGAAATGCGTCTCGGATCGTCCCTTCCGTAGCCAAAGAATCCACCTCTCTTACAATCGCGTAGATAGCCATGCCTCCAAAGAGTTTTTCTCCCGGAACATATACTGCAGAACCGATGGAGACCTCTTCTTTGCATGGAACACCCCGGAATAGCCCTGTATCCGAGAAAGCCCACACTTCGGGGATTGCAGTCCGATCTGAGACAAATGTTGAATGTTCCTCTCCAACTACAGCTTGCCTTCCCTGTTCACCGATCTCTCCTTCGATCAAAGTTATTCCCTTCACAGGTAACGATTCAACGAAGATCTTCGCCTAGTCAAAGGCCAGAATCCGGGAATAGGGTTTGATCAACGATTTCGCAAATCGCATGAAGAATCGAAATGTGGCACTCCTGAATTCGCCCCGTGTGATCCGATGGAACAGTAAAGGCAAGGTTCGCCTGCTCCGCGACACCACCTCCCGTTTTCCCCGTAAGACCGATTGAGGTTAGGCCGAGGCGGCGAGCTTCAAGAATTGCGTTCACGACATTAGGGCTTTCTCCCGAAGTTGAAATCCCTAAAAGCACATCACCCTCTTGGCCGTGGGCCTCAACAAGGCGGGAAAAAACATGATCGAAACCGTAATCGTTACCTATCGCGGTTAGGTCAGATGAATTTGCAGTAAGCGCAATCGCCGGAAGCGCTTTCCTGTCATTCAGCAAACGCCCCGTCCATTCCGCAGCAATATGTTGCGCGTCCGAAGCTGACCCTCCATTTCCAAGTAAGAGGACTTTCCTTCCTTCGCGAAAGGTCTCGCTAACAATCTCAGCAGCCTTTACGCAAAACTCAGTTGCTTCAACTCCAGCAAGAAGAGTCTTGAGCCGGGCTCCTTCGCGAAAGACGTCAAGTGCATGTTCCAAAGGTGAAAATAAAGTTCTCATTGCCCTGAATTCTAGGAAACTGCAACTCAATCGGAAGGGGAAAGACCCAAGTCCTGCTATGCTATTTGAAAAATTCAACCCGTGGGGGAATTGTGCCGGAAGTTCTTGAAGTTACTGATGAAACGTTTGAAACCGAAATCGCTAAGGCAGGAAAACCCGCCATCCTAGACTTTTGGGCCGAGTGGTGCGCTCCATGTAGAGCTATTAGCCCAATCGTAAAGGGCTTAGCGGAGGCTTACGGTGAAGACGTAGTCATTGCAAAAATGAATATCGACGAAAATCCGGCAACGCCTGGGAAATTTAGCGTTCGAGCGATCCCAACGGTTCTCGCCTTCAAAAACGGCGAGGTTGTCGAACAAATCACAGGCGCGAGACCAAAAGATGCTTTTGAGGAAATGGTTAAGCGCTTAATGGATTAGTCTACGAGTTGAAATTCCACCGCTAGGATTACTCCATTTCACCTTTATCTCCTCCTAAGGTTCGAGGCACTTGTCTCCATTCTCATGGGGGGCTGAAGACCCGTACTGGTCAATGCCTCTTAAGTACCCATCGATGAAGCGATAAACCTAGATTGATGACAATCGAATAAGCGACCAAAACCGTACACCCGAGTCTTTCACCTTGAAGCCTGGTCAAAAGATGTAGCGCCGCATCGAAATATTAAGCAGTAGACCCAGCCCAATATATGCAGAAACAAGAGAAGACCCGCCATAGGAGAAAAGAGGAAGAGGTACTCCTATTACAGGAGCAAGCCCCAGAACCATTCCGATATTCATTGCAGCAGGCCAGAAAAACATTCCTGTAACACCTATGGCTACCATCGCTCCAAAGGTGTCCTTCGCATTTCGCGCAATCGAAAGTCCCCAGATTAACATCGTTACGTATAGAAAGATTACGGTTGACGTTCCTAAGAATCCCCATTCCTCACCTAAGACAGAAAAAACAAAGTCCGAATGCTTGGTGGGTAAAAACTGCAAGTGGGTCTGGGTTCCCTCCAAGAAGCCCCGTCCGAAAATTCCTCCTGAACCGACAGCAATCTTAGACTGCAACGCTTGATAACCCGATGAGAGCGGGTCTCTACTCGGATCAAAGAAATCAAGAATTCGATCTCGCTGATAGGTTTTCAGAAAGAACTTCCACACTCCGAGCAAAAATACCGCTCCGCTAAAACCTAAAACTGCCCATACCTTCACTGTAACCCTAAGAAAAGGTAAGTACGTTAACGCAACAAGAGTAGTTAAAACGGCGACACCTAAGTCTCTTTGCAAGACAATTAGAAACACGGGACAAAAAGCGAGAAAGGCGAGAATAAACAGATCTCGCAACGTGCTCTTTTGGACGGGAGGGTGATGATGGAGGTAATGAGCCATCACAACCACTAGACCAACTTTTGCGAACTCTGAAGGTTGAACGCTAAAAGAGCCATATAGAAGCCACGAACGGTTACCCTGGATTAGAGGAGAGAAGACAAGGGTGGAGGCAAGCAAAATCAGTGTTCCAACAAAGATAACACCCGAAAAACGCTCCAGTTTTCGATAATCAATTAACGCAACAACGACCAGAGCCGTTAATGCGGCACTCAGAGCAAATAATTGCCTCCGAAAAATAGGAGATAAGCCAGGCGCTCCTTGGGCATAGGTAGCCGAATAAAGATTGGCAAGCCCTAGCACCGTTAATAACAAAATTAGAGTTAGAAATATCCAGTCCAGTCTTTTACTGGAGCGGCGATCAATTAGCGACAGTCTGATACCTCTCGTAACTAAGTGTCTTTCCGTTTTTCAATTTTCGATTTTTGAAATAAGTCCCCAAAATCTCAGCTGCCATAGGAGCGGCTGCCGTACTTGCATGAAGACCGTGCTCGAGAAAAACCGCAACCGCTATCTCTGGTTTATCCACAGGTGCAAATGCCCCAAACCATGCGTGATCGCGATATCTGACTGGGATATCATGATCCTCGAGATGTTCCGTCGCTTCAAGACGGACGACTTGAGCTGTTCCAGTCTTACCTGCGACTCTAATTCCGTCCAATTGAGCAGCGGTTCCGGTACCATTAGGGTGCTCGACCGAAGACTCAAGTCCTACTACAACTTCCCTCAAAGTCTCGGAAGAAATTGGGAGCGTTCCCAGAACTTCCGGTTCTGATGAAGTTATGATCCCCGAGGAACTAGAGATATTCCGTAATATTCTGGGGCGATACAGAGTACCTCCATTAGCGATGGTCGCGTAGCTGACTGCCAGCTGCAGAGGAGTCATCAGGTTGGCCCCTTGTCCGATGGAAACAGAAAGCATCTCGCCTGGATACCACGGCTCGTTAAATTGGTTCTTCTTCCAATCAGAAGATGGAACCAGACCAGCGGCCTCTTGTCCAAGCGATAGTTTTGGGCTTGCTCCCAAACCAAAAAACTGAGCAAACTCAGCCAGCCTATCGATATGAATTTTTAAACCGTTTTGGTAAAAAAAGACGTCACAGGACTCTCTAAGGGCCTGGTGCAAATCAACCTTCCCATGACCAGTTCGTTTCCAGCATTGGTAATCTCGACCCTTAAATCGAAACACTCCATTGCACGTTACTTCGTCCTGCGGAGTGATTAATCTGTCGTCAAGCAACGCCGACGCGACGATAGGTTTGTAGACAGAACCTGGCGGATAATTCTGTAAAACACGATTGAGCAAAGGCTTTCCTTTGTTCCTAGTGATATTCGACCACGACTCAGAATCTATACCTCCGGAAAAGTCATTGGGATCGTAGGTAGGATGTGAAGCCATCGCCAAAATCTCGCCGGTTTCAACTGCAACTACTGTGATTCCGCCAGACCTAAAATCTCTATCTGCAAAAGTAGCGAGAGCCCTTTCTGCAGTGGTCTGAAGATCAAGATCGATTGTTAGAGTTATGTCCCTACCACGGGTGGGCGACACCTCGTCAATCGTTTCTATTACTCTACCTGATGCATCAACCGAGACCGTCCTACCACCGGACCGGCCTCGAAGATGAGTTTCGAAACGTTTCTCTAAACCCGATTGCCCAATAACATCGCCTCCTAAATAGTCAGAGAACTCTTCCCTCTTCAACTGGACCGCATGAACCTCTCCTAAATAACCCAACAAATGCGCTGCCCTTGTTCCATTTTGATAGTGGCGTCTTGGTTGCACATCGGTAAATATTCCAGGCAACGCATATAAGTGCGACTCGATTCGAGAAAACACGTCAAAAGACAGGTCATCTATAATTCTCGTACGCTGAAACCTTTTTTCCCATGGAAGAGAACCTAAACGCTCCAAGAACCAACTCTCTGGTCGGTCCGTCAAGTATCCAAGAAGCGTCGCGGTTCCTCTCAGGTCATGAATCTCATGTGGAGCAGCTAAAAGACCGAAAGAAGGTCGAGTACTTGCCAACACATTTCCATGTCGATCGAGCATTCGACCTCGAGGAGCGTCCAGGCGAATTATTTGAATGGAGTTGTTCTGAGCTTTTTTCTTGAAAACATTGCTTTCGACTATCTGAAGCTGAAAAAGCCTGATCAGAAATATCAAAAAAGTAACCGCAATCATTATTCCGCAGATGATTATACGGCCTTGAAGAACCTGCTCAGGACCTCCTCCAAGGTCTCTGTTCATTAAAACCTCAACTCAGCGCGACTCTGACGAGAAATCTACAGCCTTTGTGCGATTTCCCTTCCCCAGAAAACTCGCAAGAAAGTCGTACAAACCCTTAATTACCGGGGCAGAAATTGCATTTACAATTGCTAGAAGCATCATACCTCCCACACCATATAAAGTTAAGACCGTTTTGGTGCCAATCAGATTCACAAGTATCCATGCACCAATAGAGTCAAAAAATGAAATCACAAAAACGAAAGGAACAAAAACAAACAGTCGATCTAGCTGAAACTGATTATAGAAGGTAACTGTGAGATAGAAGACAATAAGCCTAAGAAAAGCATGATATCCTGCAGGAGACTCCGATAACAGGTCAGTGATGTATCCTAATAGACAAGCAACTAAAATCCCCACCACAGGTTTTAGATATCCTGCCGCAATAATCACAAGCAAAAACGATACATCCGGAATTAGTAACGTCGGGAATTCAGAGACGAACGTACTTCTTACAATCAGGGCGAGAAACCCCAAGAGAATTACTGTAACCGAATGTCCGTTCGCCAAAGGAACCTCGCATTAAAAATTTTCTTCGAGAGCTACCGAACTTTCTTCTTGCTCCGTTTGTCAATCTCTGGACCATTACTATCCTCGAAAAGAAGATCCATCGTGAGTCCGCGCTTTTCCATAATAAAAACCTGTTCCATTCTTCCAAAGTCTACTGCTGGATCTAGCTCGGCGACTTGCACCAATCTGTCGTCGGCATAATTCACTCTTGAAATTTCTCCTATTTTTAATCCCTGCGGATAAATTCCATCGATTCCTGACGTCAGAACTACATCACCCTGCTGTACGTCATCGCCTCGCACCATAAGGACAAAATCAAGCAACCTTGTCCCCGTACCGCGTACCAACCCCCTTGCGCGACTTCGTTGGACTATTCCCGACAAAGAACTTTGACTATCGAGGATTAGCATCGCACGCGAAGTTGTCGGCGAAGTAGCCGTGATTATGCCCACAAGACCGGTGTCTGCTACCACCGGCATTCCCCCTCTGACAAGTCTATCCCCGCCTCGTTCTAACAGGATTGATCGAAACCAAGGCGAAACATCCTGACCTACTATTTTCGCGGGAAGTAAAGGGATTTGGAAATCCGCGCGCATCTCGGCAAGTCTCTGCAGGTGTCCGCTGGACACCAGCGCCTCCTGATATTCAAGGATTTCCTTCTCTTGGACAAGAAGCCGTTCTTTCAAAACTTCGTTCTCGCTCTTCAGATCAATAAGATGGACGTAGTCTTCCCAGGTTTTAAGGATAAAACGAATTGGAATTCTGATAACACTTTGCACAGGGCTCGCAATATCAAACAATAATCTTTGGACGAAATTCTCGTTACCCGAACGGTGGGGACTTTTACCTACCAACATAGACGAGAGCGTAAGAAGGATTAGCAGAACCAAAAGGAGCAGGAGGCGAACCTTTTTAAAAAAATCTCGCATTACTCGTACAGATGGGGATAAGTTACGATGTAATCGAAACGTCCCGAAGGAGCTTTAGCTCTTCAAGACATTGGCCGGTCCCCAGCACCACTGCGGTCAAAGGATCCTCCGCAACCATAACCGGCAACCCAGTAGTCTCGCGCAAAAGAATGTCGAGATTTCTCAGAAGGGCCCCCCCGCCAACCATAACGATCCCCTTATCAACTATATCGGCGGCCAACTCTGGGGGCGTACGCTCCAGTGCCAATTTAACACTTTCGACAACAGCATTGATCGGCTCCTGTAAAGCCTCAAGGACTTCGTCGGATTTAATCTCTAGAGTTTTAGGAACTCCAGCAACTAAATCACGGCCTTTAATTTCCATTACCCTCAATTCGTTCTCGGGAAAAGCTGTCCCCACTTCAATCTTAATCTTTTCAGCACTTCGCTCGCCCACTAGTAAGTTATACTTGCGTTTAATGTAATTGATGATCGCCTCGTCCATTTTATCGCCACCGACGCGCGTGGAATTGGAATAAACCACACCAGAGAGGGAGATCACAGCTACCTCAGTCGTCCCACCACCTATGTCAACAATCATATTCCCTGAGGGTTCAGTAACAGGGAGCTGAGCTCCCAGTGCAGCGGCCATCGGCTCTTCAATCAGATAGACCTCGCGTGCTCCTGCCGACAAAGCGGATTCCTTAACAGCTCTCTGTTCGACAGATGTTATTCCAGATGGAACAGCAATCACGACGCGAGGTCTAACCAAAGTTGACGACCGATTATGGACACGTTCGATAAAATAACGAAGCATTGCTTCAGTGACTTCGAAGTCCGCAATCACTCCATCCTTCATAGGACGGATAGCGACGATGTTGCCAGGTGTTCTACCCAACATTTCTTTAGCCTCTCGGCCAACAGATCGAACTTTGTCGGGGCCCCGTGCCTCCTTTACGACGGCCACAACACTGGGCTCTGAAACAACTATCCCCTTGCCCTTGGCAAACACCAAGGTGTTCGCCGTTCCAAGATCAATAGCGAGATCATTTGAAAACCAACCAAGAATACGATTTAGGGACATACTGTTGCTCCCGTTATCTTATTGAGCCTCATTTTCATATCGGCGGCGCCTTACCGGTTTCCCTAAAAGGCCTAGGACGTTGCCTCGCAGTTGTTGGACACCAGACTCTAAGTGCCGGTTTTATATCGGATTCTACCAACCCCACAGTACCAGCCCCCTGGGTGCCGGGCAAGCATTACCTCCACTGAATTTAAGGCCTGCCTTGAATACTCTACTTGCCAGCTTGAAGTAGAGTGACTAGTTAGAAGTTACGCATCTCGAATTACAGAATGCGCGAGGCTCTGGAACGAGCCGAGGAGACAACGATGCTCAGTATCCTCAGACAAGGTCAAAAGTGGCTGCTTTGGGTCATCATAATAGGTGTCGGGGGGGTATTTGTATTCACCTTCGGTATAGGGGGAGGTGGTCCGGCCCCCGGAGCGCGGAATAACACTGCAGTTCAGGTGCTAGATCGCAGCTACACTACTCGTGATTTCGCTCGCCTGCGAGATGGGCAAATAGAAGAGCTTCGAGAGGAGTACGGCCAGTATATCGACGAAATGGCGCAAAGTGGACAATTCGACAAATATGCTGTCGATTCACTGATACGGTCTGGTGTCTTAGCCTCCGAAGCCGAACGACTTGGAATCGTCGTTAGTGACGCAGAAGTTAGGGAGTTTCTCCGCTCACTTCCCGGCGTCGTGAACGACGAGGGGGAAATAGACGAAGAGGCTGTAACTAGCTTTGCAGAACGCGAATACGGCACACTGAGAAGACTCCAGGAGCGCCTTCGCGATGAACTATTAACGTCAAAGCTCTCTCGGCTGATA
>DKAI01000005.1 GCA_002450755.1 Deltaproteobacteria bacterium UBA6930 | reverse complement strand
ATTTCTTATGGAGTTGGAGTTGAAAGGATCTTTCCTGTGGAGTCCCCTTCAGTTCAAAAGGTAGAGATCAAAAGTAGAGGCCACGTAAGGCGTTCCCGTCTGTACTATCTTCGTGACTTGCGGGGAAAGAAAGCGCGATTGCGAAGCAAACTCCGAGATTTATCTGCTTTAGTTCCTCCTGAACCAGAAGATCTTGAAGAGCAGATTGCCGAGACAGTCGGAGAAGTTTCTCCAGAACCGGAAGGAAGTGAGGACCAAATAGTTGAGACGGGAGAAGAAGTTTCTGCCGATTTGAACGGAGATGAAAAGGCTCCCGTTAAAGAGTGAACGAAGGTCTGCCAATCAAAGCCCCTCAAAACCCTGCTAGATTCGTGATTCCTGCTTCTTGCTAAAGGAATAAGAGAAACGTGTTTAACTGGTTTTTCATTACATGGCTTTCTTAGAACGGGTTTTATTAGACTATTTACGTGGAGGGCGCTTTAGTGGGAAAGCTCCTCATTGTAGCGACACCAATCGGTAATCTTGAAGACATCACGTTGCGGGCTCTACGTGTTCTCAAAGAGGCGAGCATAGTATTAGTCGAAGATACTAGACGGACTCAAAAATTGTTGGCTCGTCACCATATCAAAAGAAACTTGGTTTCTTTCCATAAACATAACGAGGCGAGTAGGGAGGAACGCGTCATGCTAGCTTTGGAAGCAGGAAAAGACGTGGCATTGGTTAGTGATGCCGGTGTCCCTCTCGTCTCAGATCCCGGGGAACGCCTTGTAGAGAACGTAAGCAGGGCTGGTTTTTCGGTAGAAGTTATACCGGGCCCCTCGGCCGTGTTAACTGCTCTCGTTGGATCTGGACTCCCTGTCGTTCCTTTTACATTTGTGGGTTTTTTCCCCAGAAAAAAGGGGGAACGTACCAAATTGCTTTCTTCTCTTGTAGGAAGAAATGAAACTTTGATTTTTTTTGAATCGCCAAAGCGAGCTTTGAGCACGCTCGAAGAAATGAGTGATATTTTCGGGAAAAGTAGGAGGTGCGTTGCCGCTCGAGAGCTAACAAAAGTTCATGAAGAATTTATTCGAGGAACCCTTGGATCACTTCTTGAACAGTTCGCTAAAAGTCACCCTAAAGGGGAGTTGACCTTAGTAGTTGAGGGTAACAGTCAAGAAGCTCACCAATCCGTAATGTATCTAGATGCTGCGATTCACGAAGCATTGACCAAGGGGATTTCGGCGAAGGATGCCTCAAGAGACATCTCAGTAGCTTTGGGTATTCCCAAAGGGATCGTCTATAAGGAATTTCTCATCAAGAGTCGATCCGAGCTGGAATAGCTAGCCTTTAGAATCGATGCATTCTAAGTTACAGAAAAGAAACGACAGAAAATCAAATTAGCGCGCTACGATGCGGAGCGTAAAACAAAGCGGCTAAGAGACCGTTAAGGAGGAATCGATGGCGAAAGTCGAAAACTTAGGCAAGCTGGGAGTGTGGAGCTGGTTTGATCATCTAGCAATGGCAGAGGCTGCTGAGCTCGTAGAGCGTATAGAAAGTTGGGGCTACACGACACTTTGGATTCCAGAAGCAGTTGGTAAGGAGCCTTTTTCACAAATAGGTTATTTTGCGGCTCGAACGAGTACCCTCAAGTTTGCAACGGGCATTGCAAATATCTACGCAAGAGATCCGATGAATATGAAATCAATTCAGAAGACTCTCGCAGATGCCGCGCCTGGAAGATTTGCACTTGGTCTCGGCGTTTCTCACGGACATTTAGTTGAGGGCCAGAGAGGACACGAGTACAGCAACAAGCCCGTTAGCATGATGCGAGATTACCTTGAAAGGATGAACAAGGCTCTCTACGTTGGGAACCAACCGGAGCAAGAAGCTCCCATAATTTTAGCGGCGCTTCGAAAGAACATGTTGAAGCTGTCGGTTTCGCATGCGCAGGGCTCACATCCTTACCTTGTCCCGCCGGAACATACTGCAAAAGCTCGTGAGATTATGGGTGATGGAGCTTTGCTTTGCCCTGAACAGATGGTCTTGCGTGAAACAGATCCAACCAAGGCAAGAGATTTAAGCAGGGCAAATCTGAAGATTTATCTGGGCCTTCCAAACTATTGCAATAATCTCTTGGACCTAGGGTTTTCCCAGGATGACTTTAAAGATGGTGGGAGCAACAAACTTGTGGACGCCATAGTAGCTTGGGGAGATGAGCAAGTTATTCGTGACCGGATACAGCAACACTGGGATGCTGGCGCGGATCACGTTTGTGTTCAGGCATTTAGACCAGACGGAAAGCCGGGGCCCGATGAGGAACTTCTGAAAGTTTTAACGGGATAGGTCTTTAAAGGTCCCCGCTGTCCATAGAGATGAAGGGGTTTCAGAGGCTTTCACTATGAATATCTGCGTGATTGGAAGTGGGTATGTTGGCCTTGTTACGGGCGCCTGTTTTTCTGAATTTGGCGTTAACGTTGCTTGTGTAGATAACAATCCAGATAAGATTGGGGCTCTGCAAAACGGAGAAGTGCCGATCTATGAGCCTGGCCTCGAAGATATGATCGAGAGGAATGTTTCTCAGGGACGACTTTCATTTACAAGTAATACAGGGCAGGCGGTACGAGATGCTCTCGTGGTCTTTATTGCTGTGGGAACTCCTTCAATGGAAGATGGTTCTACCGACTTGTCCTTCGTTAAGGCCGTTGCTCGAGAAATCGGAACACTTATGGAGGACTACAAGGTAGTGGTGACGAAAAGTACCGTTCCTGTAGGAACTTCTGAGAAGGTTGCTGCCTGGATTAAAGAAGGTCAGGAGATAAGTGGACACACTTCAGAATTTGCGGTCGCATCGAATCCAGAATTTCTCCGTGAAGGTGCTGCAATCTCAGATTTCATGAGGCCCGACAGGGTAGTGATCGGAGCGGAAGATGAAGTGAGTATGGATATTCTTAAAGAGCTTTATCGACCTCTCTTTTTAAATGAAACTCCTTTTGTTCTCACTAATATTGTTACTTCCGAGTTAATTAAGTATGCCGCTAATGCTTTTCTTGCAACGAAGATTTCATTTATCAATGAGATAGCGAATCTCTGTGAAGTGATTGGTGGTGATGTGCAGGCAGTAGCCCGGGGTATCGGTTTGGACGGTCGCATCGGGAAGAAATTTCTTCACGCTGGTCCTGGTTTTGGGGGCTCATGCTTTCCTAAAGATACCCGTTCGGTAGCACATTTTTCTTCTGAATTTGGAAGTAACCTCGAAATCGTGGAAGCGACAATCAGAGTCAACGACCAGCAGAGAATAAGAATGGTCAAAAAAATAGAAGCGGCTCTCGGTGGTAATCTTTCAAATAAGACTGTCTGCGTTCTTGGACTTTCTTTCAAACCCGAAACCGATGATGTAAGAGATGCGCCATCGATCTATATTATTACCGAATTAATTTCAAAAGGATTACAAGTAAGAACGTTTGATCCGGTTGCAATGGAGGGGGCGAAACCGCTTTTGCCTTCGAGTGTCGTCTTTGGAAAAGATGCTTACGAGGCAGCGGAGGGAAGTGATGCGCTCGTTATCATAACAGAGTGGAATCAGTTTCGTGCCTTGAACCTATCTAGGTTAAAGAACATCATGAAACATGCTGTAATGATAGACCTGCGAAATATTTACGACCCTGATGTGGCTGCACGGTCTAACTTTTCTTATCACAGTGTGGGAAGATAATTTTTGCCTTAAGGTGAAGCAGGTCATTTATTATCTATGTTGAAAATAAAGCCCGACAATTCCGAGGCTAAACATAATGTCTAGTGGAACAAAACGCGTTGCGGTAATAGGTGCCGGCTTGGCAGGTTGTGAGGCTGCTTGGCAAATTGCGAAAAGAAAAATTTTTGTTGACCTTTTTGAAATGCGACCAGTCGTAAAATCGCCTGCACATTTTTCAAACGACTTTGGAGAGCTGGTTTGCAGTAATTCTCTTAGATCAGATCAATTAATAAATGCGGTGGGTCTTCTTAAACAAGAAATGAGATTATTGGATTCCGTAGTGATCAAAACTGCAGATGCCAACGCTGTGCCCGCAGGTCGAGCCCTTGCTGTTGATCGAACTGGGTTTTCGGCCACTCTGACCGAGAGAATTGAGGCGCATCCACAAATCAACGTTCGGAGAGAAAAAGTAGATAACCTGAGGCAACTTCGAGAGAGATATGATGCTTTGGTTGTAGCAACCGGTCCATTGACGGAAAAAATTTTAGCTGACGACTTAAAAAAGATACTGGGTGAGGAGTATCTCTACTTTTACGATGCGATATCCCCGATTGTATATGCAGACTCTTTAGATCATGACGTTGTTTTCCGAGGGTCGAGGTATGATGAAGGCGAAGGTGATTATTTAAACGTGCCTTTGGACAAGAAATCTTACGATATGCTTACTTCTGCGTTGATTGAATCGGATACTGTGCCCCTACATCCTTTTGAAAAGAGTCTCTATTTTGAAGGTTGTGTCCCCGTCGAAGAACTTGCGCGTCGCGGGCCAGAGACGCTGGCTCATGGCCCGCTTAAACCTGTGGGATTGCTCGACCCTCGTTTTGATAGTCAGCCTCACGCAGTAATCCAATTGAGACAAGAAGATAAGGCAGGAGTTCTTTATAATTTAGTCGGGTTTCAAACCAAGTTACGAATTGGGGATCAGAGAAGAATATTGCACGGTCTACCAGGCATGTCTGAGGCAGTGTTCGCGCGGTTCGGATCCATCCATCGAAATACATTCGTCAATTCTCCGCGAAGCTTGAGTGAATCGCTGTCCCTTTTATCTCTTGATAAAATATATCTTGCGGGTCAGATCACGGGCGTAGAGGGTTACGCGGAATCTGCTGCGATTGGACTTTTAGCGGGTATATTTTGCAGTTTTGAATTGTTTGGTTTAGACCGCCCTGACCCTCCGAGTACGAGTGCTCATTTTGCCTTATTGAGACATTTAAGAGAATCATCGGCGAAGCGGTTTCAGCCTATGAATATTACATTTGGTTTGTTTCCACCGATTGATATGCCCCGTCTATCGGAGCCTAAGAGAATAGCTAGACGACAAAAACATACTCTTCTCGCGGAACGTGCAATCCAATCAATTCCTTTCTATGCTCGATCAGTAGAGTCTTTATGACGGAGGAAAGCTTCGACCAAAGCTTGGTTCGTTTTGAGCGTCATTTGCACGCCGAGAAGGGCTCGTCGCTCCATACTATGCGAGCTTATTTGTCTGACATTAAGGCATTCGCAACCTTTCTTGATGATGAGGATCCAAAGCATGCGAGTTCTGCAGATGTAAGGAAATTCCTTGCGTCACTGCATGGGAGAAGCAAGGCTCCTACTGTTGCAAGGAAGCTTTCTTCTTTGCGCTCTTATTTTGGGTTTTTGGTTCTTGAAGGTGAAAGGACGGCAGATCCTACGCTCGGGATACCTATGCCACGGACGCCCCGACGTTTACCGCAACCTCTAGGGGTTGATGATTGTCATTTGCTCATGGAATTCGTGTCTTCGAAAAGTGTGGAAGGAAAGAAGTCCGATAGAGCGAGGAGTCGAGATAGAGCAATCTTGGAGCTTCTGTACGGTGGCGGGCTACGCGTTGCAGAGGCTTGTTCATTGGATGTCCGAGATATAGAATTGGTGAGAGGGGAAGTCAGAGTTTGGGGTAAAGGTGGAAAAGAGAGGATCGTGCCTTTGCCCGAGGCAGTTCGCAATGCCTTATCTGATTATCTAGAGGAGAGAAAAGTTCCGGGTATTCTCCAAGAGCCCTTGTTTGTTGCGATGCGAGCACGCCGGGGAGAGAAACCGCGGAGGTTAGATCCAAGAGATGTGCGGCGGATTATTTCACGCCGCGCGCGAGAGGCGGGAATTGCTGAAGGTGTGCATCCGCATCGCCTAAGGCACAGCTACGCTACACATCTTTTAGATATGGGGGCTGATCTGCGAGAAATTCAGGAACTTTTGGGCCACGCTAGCCTATCAACAACTCAGAAATACACCGCTGTCTCTACCGATCGTCTCGTGGAGGCCTACGATCGCGCTCATCCTCGTGCACGACGAGAAAATCTGTTGTCGAAAAAGGACTGAAATTTTTGAAGAGCTTGCCCTGCTATTACCGTTGGGAACTCTTTTGGAGGATTTATGAAGAATTGGTACCGAGCGACAACAGTCGTCGCCGCATGTAGGGATGGTAATATTTCCATGGCGTCAGATGGTCAGGTAACTGTTGGTGACGTGGTTATGAAAGGAAAGGCTCAAAAGGTTCGTCTGACGCAGAACGGAAAAGCGATTCTAGGGTTTGCAGGAGGAGCTGCTGATGCGCTTGCCTTGTCAGAGCGTTTTGAGGCGAAGCTGGATGAATTTCCGGGGAATATTCGGAGAGCCGCCGTTGAGTTAGCGCGTGACTGGCGTACCGATCGAATTTTAAGGAGGTTAGAGGCCATGCTCTTAGTGGGCGATCCTAGTTGCATCCTCACGGTTTCTGGAAACGGTGATGTTATCGAACCCGACGATGGAATTGCAGCAATCGGTTCGGGAGGATCGTACGCACTCGCTGCTGCGCGAGCCTTACTCCGACATAGTGACTTGTCGGCTGAAAATTTAGTTAGGGAATCACTTCAGATAGCAGGAGAAATCTGTATTTACACGAACCAAGAGATTAGTTCGGTTAGGCTTCCCAGTGACGAGTAGATTGCTCGACAGCATGGCTAATGCTTTCACTCCTCGAGAAGTAGTATCGGAATTAGATCGCTTCATTGTGGGTCAATCGGATGCAAAACGAGCGGTAGCTATCGCTCTTCGAAACCGTTGGCGTAGAACGCGAGTAGAGCCTGAACTGCGTGATGAGATCGCACCTAAGAACATTATTATGATTGGGCCCACGGGTGTTGGGAAAACCGAAATCGCACGGCGCTTGGCAAAGCTTTCTCAGGCACCCTTTATCAAGGTTGAAGCAACCAAATTTACTGAAGTAGGATATGTCGGTCGTGATGTAGAGGCGATAATTAGAGACCTTACCGATCTGTCGGTTAATCTGGTAACCGAAGAGGAACAGCGAACGATGATGTCGAAAGCTGAAGAACGGGCTGAAGAGCGTGTCTTAGATGCGCTTCTCCCGGAGACTGTCTCTAATGAGAAGGAAATTTCCAAAAGTGAAGAAAACACTATTGGAGAAACGCGAGAAAAATTACGGAAAATGTTGCGTCTAGGTGAGCTAGAGGGGCGGATGGTGGACGTTGATGTTGAAGATTCCTCGGGAACCCCCCAAATGTCAATATTTACACCCCAAGGCGTTGAGGAGATGGGGGTGCAATTTAAGGATCTTCTTTCGGGGCTGGTACCTCAACGTACTCGACAGCGTCGCTTAACAGTTGAGGAAGCTTTGGAAGTCTTCAAGGTTGAAGAGGCTGCACGCCTAGTAGATAAGGATCGAGTGAGGGAACGCGCTGTAAGCCGCGTAGAGCAGGCAGGCATTGTTTTTATAGACGAGATAGACAAAGTAACGACGGGTAGTGGTGGAAAGAGTGGTGCCGACGTATCTCGTGAGGGTGTCCAACGTGACCTTCTGCCGATAGTAGAAGGATCAACCGTGCAAACTAAACATGGGCCGGTTAGGACGGATCACATTTTGTTTGTAGCTTCTGGAGCATTCCATGTTGCAAAGCCGTCGGACCTAATTCCAGAATTGCAAGGGAGGTTCCCTATACGTGTCGAGCTTTCGACATTGACGAAAGAAGATTTTATTAGAATTTTGACAGAGCCAGCGAATAGTTTGGTTCGTCAGTATTCTGCTCTTCTTGCTACGGAAGGCGTCGATCTATGCTTTGAAGACAGTGGTGTCGAAGCGATTGCTGAGATCGCGGCACAAGTAAACGAGAAGACCGACAATATCGGCGCGCGACGGCTGCACACGGTGCTAGAAAAGCTCCTGGATGATTGGAGTTTTGATGCTCCCGACAAGCCAGGAGCCCAATTAAGGGTAGATGGAGATTTTGTTCTGGAAAGGCTGGCAAAGTTAGTTCGCGACGAGGATTTGTCCCGCTACATTCTCTAGCTTTCAAAGGAAAGATTGGGAGCGATCTTATGGTCGATGAAATCATGGATAGATCTGAGGTGTTGGTCGAGGCGTTGCCTTATATTCGCCAGTTCTCGAATAAGATTGTGGTCATTAAATACGGCGGTAACGCTATGGAAGCCCACGATTTAAGGGAATCTTTTGCCATCGATATCGTCCTCCTAAAATACATGGGAATGCGTCCTGTAGTCGTGCACGGAGGCGGTCCGCAGATAGGCGAGATATTGAAGACCTTGGGTAAAGAATCGGAGTTTGTTGAAGGTCTTAGAGTTACGGACGATCAGACTATGGAAGTCGTAGAGATGATCCTTGGAGGTAAAGTCAATGGTGAGATTGTCGGTTTGATAAACAAAGCGGGTGGCCAAGGCGTCGGCTTGACTGGTTCAGATGGAGGTATGTTTAAGGTTGAGCGCAAGGTTTTAGGAGGACGCGATATTGGTAGGGTTGGAAATGTTCGCCAGGTCAATTCTGGACCTGTGCTTGCGGTCGCCGACTCAGGTTATATACCGGTTGTCGCCCCTATTGGCGTCGATGGAGATGGTATTACTCATAATATTAATGCAGACGAGGCAGCAGGCGCCTTAGCATGTTCATTGGGAGCGGAGAAGTTAGTTTTACTTACTGATGTAGAAGGGGTGTTGGATTCGGGAGGCAATCGAATCTCTCGACTTTCTGTAGCGGAAGCCCTGGCGCTTATCGATGACGGGACGGCAGATGGAGGAATGATTCCAAAAATAAGTTGTTGTGTGGATGCCTTGGGCGGAGGTGTAAAAGGTGCTCATATAATTGATGGGCGGCTTCCGCATGCTATTTTACTCGAAATGCTAACAGACAGCGGCGTAGGCACGCTGTTCTTCCACTGACCGATGCCCAAGGATTTTCTTAGCCTAGCGGACTGGTCTGGTTCCGAACTCTTGAAAGTTCTTGAGAGGGCGGTTCAATTAAAGACAAATCTACGAGAGGGGGAACCTTCACATTCTTTAAACGGAAAATCCGTTGCAATGTATTTTGAACACCCTTCGCTCCGGACGCATGTAACTTTTCAAACGGGCATTAGCCAGCTTGGTGGGAATTCGATTTTTCTGACGGGCGACCAGGTTGGTATAGGGAAGAGAGAATCAGTCTCGGATGTTGCTCGTAGCCTCTCGAGGTGGGTGGATGTGCTGGTAGCGCGTACCGCTAAACACGATCTTCTTGTTGACTTAGCCTCAAATGCGGAAATTCCTGTAGTCAATGCGTTGACGGATAAGTTCCATCCTTGCCAGGCCATGGCAGATGTTATGACCATGTTAGAGCATTCAAGCCTGAGTGAAATCAGACTCGCATATATCGGGGATGGCAATAATGTTGCGAATAGTCTGACCTTAGCTGCAAGTATGTTGGGCTTTGAAATCTTTCTGGCGACTCCTGAAGATTATCGTCCTTCTGGTGAAGTCTGGGAAATTGCGCTGAGATCTTGTCGACAAAGTGGAGGCAAGGTTTCTTGGGCAGAGTCCCCTGAAGAGGCAGTTCAAGGGGCAAATTTTATTTACACCGATGTTTGGGCCAGTATGGGGCAGGAGAGTGAATCAGAGGCTCGTCGAAAGATATTTAGCGGTTATCAAGTTAATCAGAAATTGGTTTCTTCTGCACCAAATGCTTGGGTTATGCATGACCTCCCTGCTCATCGAGGAGAAGAAATTACTAACGAAGTTTTGGATGGTTCGCAGAGTATTGTGTTCGACCAAGCAGAAAATAGGCTACACGTTCAAAAGGCTATCCTTGAGACCTTGCTTTCTCGATGAGCTTCATTGTGCTCGTTTGGTTTAAAATAAATTTCGATCCCGATTGGTGTGGCACCGCTAAAGCTTAACGAGGAGAGGGAATGCGATGAGCATATTAGATAGGATGGATGCAGAGCATAGAGCAGTAGTTGAAGCAATTCCGACAGATTTTCTGGATCTCTCTCAATTGGCTAAAACCCGAAATCTTTTTAATAAAACTCGTCGCGAGATGCGGTCGGGTAAAGTTCCAAAAGGAATGAAAATTAAAGATTACAACGTGCCTGGTCCCGAAGGATCCCCTCAAGTTATGGTTCGTCTGTACACGCCAGAGAATTTGTCCCAGAATACGCCAGCACTATTTTGGATCCACGGGGGTGGCATGGTACTCAGCGCCGTTGAGCATGATGACGAACTCTGTATGGGCCGTGCAGCTCGTCTCAAGATTCCAGTTGCTTCTGTAGAATACCGTCTTGCACCCGAGTACCCCTTTCCGGCTCCCCTCGAAGACTGTTACGCGGGCTTGAAATGGTTCTATAAAGAAGCTGATTCTTTCGGAATTGATCCTAATCGCATTGCGATTGGCGGGGCGAGCGCTGGGGGAGGCCTGGCTGCAGGGCTCGCGTTGCTCGTGAGAGATAGAAGTGAAATTAAAATTGCTTTTCAACTTCTCGTTTATCCTATGATCGATGATCGTAATCAAACTGAGAGCAGCCAAAGAATTCTTGACCCGCGCTTGTGGAATCGACAAGCTAATATTCTTGGTTGGAATGCATACCTGAATGGAGCAGCTGGAGAGGAAGGAGTTTCACCTTATGCCGCACCCGCTCGTGCGACGGATTTGGAGGGCCTGCCACCAACGTACATTAACGTGGGCGATCTTGATCTTTTTCTGGACGAAAATCTTAACTACGCTCGGAAACTTCTGTCCGCGGGAGTTCCAACGGAGATTCACGTCTATCCAGGCGCTTTTCACGGTTCCAATATGTTTGTTTCTCGTTCTTCCTTATCCAAAAGGTGGAGAGATGATGAACAAGAGGCTCTAAAAAGAGCTTTGTTCGAGTGAACTATTCAAGCGCAGCTATGCGTCCAATCCGGTTTCCCGAAAACGTTCCTAAGTAGATATGTTTTCCTGTTTCAACAGCAGAGGTAGCACCACCAAACGGTGGACCAGAGGATTCAAATACATGGGTTGACGAACCGTCTGTCGGGTCTATTGAGTAAACGGCAAATCCCAAGTCACAATGGTCTTCATTAGCCAGCATGCAGTCACGGATCTGTCTTAAAGTACCCAAATGGGTTGGCAGTAAAATCTGCCCCCTGGGCGTGATACTCATATTATCGGGCGCGCCTTTAACGCTGGATGTCCAGAGCCTTTTCCCCGTAGCTCGTTCGACAGCAACGACTTGATTGCTCTGGTAGTGATTATTATAGATTATTGTTCCGTCTTTTGATGTTTCAACTCCGTTGGGTAGAGCTCCTTCCGTTCCTTCTACTTTCTTCCATCCGTCTTCTGCGTTCCATTCTACTACGTAACCAGTTTCAACCTTGTCGTTGTGTGGTCGATCGAAAATGGTGTGCCATATTTCGTGTGGCATCATTTGGCTGGCCACAAAGCCGCCGTTGGGAAGGGTTGCGAGGTCGTTGATCCAGAGCCCTTCACCTACAATTACACAGCCAATCCATTCTGCCTTAAAAATGTTATCTTTGTTGTTGATCTCAAAATATTCGACTGCCTCTCGGCTGGTGTGGTTCACCACGAGCAGGATATTATTCCCTGCTTCATCTTGAGTGAGTTTCATTCCGTGCGCGGAGAAACCTGATGGGGGGCCCGGGCAATTCGGATCACCCCATCCATTAGAGTTAACCTCCGCCGATGCACTATCGTTTACATCATAAATCTTTTGGATGGAGTGATCTGAAATTTTCATCACTCTCAAATCTCCGTTCTCATTGTCAAGACTGAGCCCGCCTGCGAGCAAAAACTCTCCTCCTGGAAGGACCTCAAGGTCCTCTGGTGCCATGAAACCGCAGATGGGAGTAATACCTGAGCCTGTTGAGCAAGAATCCTCCTGAACGTTTGAACATGCTGAGAACATCATTGCGCCAATAACGATTAAAAATGAGTGTTTCATAGAGACTCTTTTCCTCCGATCCAAAGTTTCTGAATCTTTACTTTCTATTCTAGTATAGGTATCTCGTTCGCGACAAAACCTAGAAGCATCGAAGTTTCTAAAAATTTTTCAGCATCTTCTCTAGCGCCTACCGAAAATTCCTTCGAAGCTCTAAGTGACTTCAGTGACTGGAGATCATTTGTCCACCATTGGGCGACCCCATCCCATCTGGGCTCGCCAAGAGTATATGCCTCGTCAACAGTTGGACTCTGAACGTACCGCTGGATTCCGGGAAGTTCGCAAGCTAGGGGTCCGTGTACCTCGGACCAGTACTCCCGGAATTCTTTAACGGACATGCCATTTTTTCTACGCAGTAGGGTGATATTTTTTACTTGACCCTGGACGTTTGGTCCATCGAGAATGACGCGGTCTCGAGTGACAAGCCAATCGGTTCTTCGTCTATCGATAAAGTTTCGTTCATCTGTCAATGCATCATTCAAATAAGCCTTGCTGGAACGAAGCTCCTCAAGAGAAGAAAAATTTTCAACCCATCCTTCCGCAACGCCGTCAAAGCCACATTCGAATCCCACATCAGGAATTTGATGGCTCTGGATATAACGTTGAAGTTGTGGAATCTCTTTCGCAATTGGGCCGTGAGTGTCTTTCCAATAGTTATGAAATGCGACTTTTGATAACGACGACTTCCGTGAGATAAAATAATAAAAATGCAGCATATTGTCCTGTTAAGCGGGTGGTTGAAGGGGTGTCAAGCATCAGTGCAATTATTTCATCGGTTCACGTAATCTTCAAGTCAGAACCACCGGCAACGGGTAAAGTGATCCCTGTTATAAAGCTGGCTTCGTCAGATGCAAGGAATACGGTGGCACTCCCCACATCGCTTGTTTGTCCTAGTCGCCCAATCGGAATTTTTTCAGCATGAGCATCTCGCTGTTTTTGTGTGAGCGAGTCGAACATGCCAGTCTGGATTGGTCCAGGTGCGATTGCATTTACCCTAATCCCTTTTCGTGCTACTTCGCAGGCTAAGTCCCGTGTTAACGCCGAGACTCCTGCTTTCGATGCAGCGTAGGGTATGTGGGGAGTTGTGTATGCGAATGCGGCAATCGAGGAAATGTTGACGATTGCACCGACTCCTCGTGATTCCATGTGGGGA
>DKAI01000136.1 GCA_002450755.1 Deltaproteobacteria bacterium UBA6930 | reverse complement strand
CTCGAGAAGTCTCTGATAATGAGTGATTACGAGCATCGAGCGTTTGCGCGAGCGTAGAGAATTAACTCCATTGGATACCGTTTTTAGAGCATCAATATCCAATCCAGAATCTGTTTCGTCTAAAACTGCAAGTTGTGGTTCTAAAAGGAGCATTTGCAGCACTTCATTTCGCTTCTTCTCGCCACCCGAGAAACCTTCATTAATCGATCTGTTCATAAAATCATCAGACATTTCGAGCTGCTTCATTTTCTCTTTCACAAGTGTTAGAAAATCAAAAGCATCCAGCTCCTTCTCGCCTTTATGGCTTCGAATTGCGTTAAGGGAAGCTTTGAGAAAATAGTTGTTTGTAATTCCAGGGATTTCAACGGGATACTGAAAGGCAAGGAAAATGCCTTCTCGAGCTCGTTCCTCTATGGAAACCTCCTTTAAAGAACGGCCTTTGAAAAGAATCTCGCCCGATGTGATGATAAAATCCTGATGACCCGCCAGGATGCTTGCCAACGTGCTTTTCCCGGAACCATTAGGCCCCATGACTGCATGAATTTCTCCACTTTCGATTTTAAGATTGATGCCTTTTAGGATCGGCTTGTCTTCAACAGATGCATGCAGATCGCGAATTTCGAGCATTATCCGACACTCCCTTCAAGACTAATTCCCAGCAGTTGCTGCGCTTCAACTGCGAACTCCATGGGCAATTCCTTTAGTACCTCTTTACAAAAGCCATTGACTATAAGAGAGATTGCGTCTTCTTCCGAGAGACCTCGCTGACGACAATACAGAAGCTGGTCATCGCTGATTTTAGAAGTAGTTGCTTCATGTTCCACGGTAGCCGAAGAGTTTTTTACCTCCACGTAAGGGAACGTATGTGCACCACAACGATCCCCTATTAAGAGCGAGTCGCATTGAGAATAATTTCGAGCTCCTTTGGCTTTCGGACCGATGCGTACAAGACCACGGTAAGCTTGTGATCCCTGTCCCGATGAAATGCCCTTGCTAATGATCGTGCTGCGCGTATTTTTCCCTATGTGAAGCATTTTCGTACCGGTATCTGCTTGTTGCTTGTTTGTAGTCATTGCGACAGAGTAAAACTCTCCGATAGAATCGTCTCCTTGCAGGATACAGCTAGGATATTTCCAAGTTATTGCAGAGCCAGTTTCCACTTGAGTCCAAGAAATTTTCGATCTTCTTCCTGCACATTTTCCACGCTTTGTAACAAAGTTATAGATGCCACCCTTTCCATTCTTGTCACCCGGATACCAATTTTGCACGGTAGAATATTTGATCGTCGATTCTTCTAGAGCGACCAATTCCACCACAGCCGCGTGTAATTGATTCTCATCGCGCATCGGTGCGGTACAGCCTTCGAGGTAACTAACAGATGCAGCATCATCTGCGATTATCAGCGTTCGTTCGAATTGACCAGTTTCCTGGGCATTAATACGGAAGTACGTAGAGAGCTCCATCGGACATCTTATGCCTTTAGGTATATATGCAAATGATCCATCGCTAAAAACGGCGGAGTTAAGAGCTGCATAAAAGTTGTCGGAATAAGGGACGACACTTCCCAGATATTTCTTTATGAGGCTGGGATGTTGTTGGACAGCTTCGGAGAAGGAGCAAAATATGATCCCCTGTTTCTCTAACTCGGCTTTGTAGGTGGTAGCAACGGAAACACTGTCGAAGACCGCGTCAACTGCTACACCAGCAAGCCTCTTTTGTTCTTCCAGGGGGATGCCTAGTTTTTTGTAGGTGTCTAGAAGCTCAGGGTCAACTTCGTCCAGGCTTTCGAATTGTTTCTTGGCTTTGGGCGCCGCGTAGTAGTACATCTCTTGAAAGTCGATTTCTGGGTAGGTCAGTTTTGCCCACTTTGGCAGAGTCTCTTCTTTGATCATTTCAAGAAAGCGCCGGTATGCTTTTAATCTCCACTGAAGAAGCCATTCGGGTTCGTTTTTCTTAGAGGAGATTGACCGTACGGTCTCCTCGTTAAGGCCCTTAGGCACGTATTCCGTTTCAATGTTTGTTTCGAAACCATATTCGTAGTCGCGGTCAACAAGTTTTTCAATGGAGGAATTTTCAGACATGGGGCCTCTTGGGCTCTTGTTTAATGAGCGTCTCTGGGGTTTTCAATTGCCACTTGTTTTATTTGGGTGGGCCTTGAAGAAGCGGTTGGCGAGTTGCCCACGAGTTCGGCCAGCGTAATTCTCTCTAAGGTCTCGCGGATTGCACCGTTAATTTGTATCCAGGGGTCTCGGATTTGGCAGGTTGCTTCCTGCTCGCAATGCCCTGGCCCTGCAGTACACGCCATTAGTGTTATCGGCCCTTCAAGAGCTTCAATAATATCGGAGACACGAATTTCCTTGGGCGGTAAGCCCAGTGAGTATCCCCCCTTTGAGCCTCTCCTGGAGAGGAGCAGACCTTCTTGAGCGAGCGTTTTAAGGATTTTACTCACCACGGGATAGGGCAGCAGCGTTGCTTCAGCCATCTCACGCGCGTTTTTTACGGCCTCACTCTGTTCTTCGGCCGCAGCATAATGTGCGAGAAGAACTAGGCCATAATCTGTTAACTTGCTGATTCTCAGCATATCGCCTCCGCGAGGGTTCTCCTTGAGCCCAACTGCTCCCGTAAGGGGGCCAAATATATCGGACTAAGTTAGTCCTGTAAATATGGTACTTATTAAGTCTAGATTGAAAAATACCGTTTTTCAGCCACTTAGCACGTCGTTGGATATACTTTTCTCTTCTAAAGCGGCGACGGAGGTACTCAATATGCGGAATGGAGTTGTTTTGGAGATCGACGACGAGGTGGCGGTTATTACGATTAATCGACCCCAGGCGCGCAACGCGCTTGATTTGCAATCGACAGACGAGTTTAAAACTGCAGTGGCTAAGGTCGAAAATGAAGACTCCGTCCGGGCGGTCGTATTGACTGGGGCTGGCGGGGTCTTTTGCTCTGGAGCTGATTTGCGTGAAATGGCCGATAAGGGCGCTGTCTACAAGGCGTGGGCTGGTGCCGATGGACCACTAGCAAAGCGTTGTCTTAAACCGGTTATCGCTGCAGTAGAGGGCTACGCAGTAGCGGGTGGTCTGGGTGTTGCTTTGTGGGCAGATCTCCGAGTAGCTGATAGCACCGCAGTCTTCGGAGTCTTTTGTCGACGTTTCGGGATACCGATGAGTGATGGGACACCGACGCGTTTGCCGAAGGTAATCGGCCGGGCAGGAGCCTTGGACATGCTTCTAACAGGGCGCTCAGTTAATACTGACGAGGCTTTTCGCATAGGTCTCGTTGATCGTGTTACGTCCCCGGGTGAAACTTTGCGGGCTGCGAAAATACTGGCTCGCGAAATTGCGACGTTTCCAAACTTGGCCATGCTTGCAGATCGAACGGCTTGCTGGCAGGCATTCGATTTAGACGAGGCCTCTGCACTGCTTTCTGAAGAAAGAGGAGCTCAGGCGGCAAAAGCTAGCGAAGCTGCCGCCGGGGCGGTCAAATTCAAGGATGGAATGGGCCGTGGAGGTTCTCCGCGTACATAGTCGAATCCGGAAGGATGCGATTCGACACTCAGGCGCCACTAGAGGGCTATCAGGCTGGGACTCATCCGGTGTTATTCACCGAGACCGACTGAATAGTTGCTGGAGTATTTCTGACTAGAGGTTTAGCTTTTCGGAGGGATCTTTTCCGCCTTAGATCTCGACGTCTGTCGCGATGGATAACGGAGTCAAGATTGACTGATTGTCGTGATGCCACGAGAAAGGGGGCGATTGCATTTGCCCTAGTCGGCAGATTCGCGAAGGCCTCGCACTAGATATCACTTCGATTGCTTCCAAATTTTGCGCAAAAGAATCAGAAATACCGATACAAGCTAGGTGTCTCGACATAGGAGCCAGGGCGTTAGCGAGGTCTGAGAGGTTGTCAAAAGGGCGTAGTCTGATGAAACGGTTGAGGGGATTCGGTCTAGGT
>DKAI01000143.1 GCA_002450755.1 Deltaproteobacteria bacterium UBA6930 | reverse complement strand
ACGTTTCTGGTAGTTGGATTGATGTCGGTTGGCTTTATGGCTTTTTCGGGAATTCAACTTTAACGGACGAAGGGAGGTTCTGTGATCACAATCATTTTTGGCGTCCTAGGATTCGTCGTGGTAATTCTCGCTTTGGTTCTCATCTTGATGGCCGCTAGAAACAAACTTGTTCCCAGCGGTGAAGTTTCCATCGAGATAAATGGTGATTCCGAGAAGACATTAAAAACCCAGAGTGGTAGCACTTTATTAGGGACGTTGGCTGCCAACCAAATCTTTGTCCCTTCTGCATGTGGTGGCAAGGGTAGCTGCGGTGTATGCACCCTGACCGTTAAAGATGGTGGCGGTTCGATTCTTCCAACTGAACTTTCTCACGTTAGTCGAGGAGAGGCTCGCGAAGGTGTTCGACTTTCTTGCCAAGTGAAAGTTAAGCAGGATATGAAAATTCAAGTGCCTCCCGAAGTACTCGACGTGAAGAAGTGGCGGTGCAAAGTACGTAGTAACCATAATGTTGCGACCTTTATAAAGGAACTAATCCTCGAGCTTCCTCCGGGTGAGGAGGTTCCTTTTCGGGCCGGAGGCTACATACAAATCGAATGTCAGCCGCATGAACTTTCCTATAAAACTTTCGATATTGAAGAAGAATACAAGGCTGATTGGGATCAATTTGATCTTTGGAGATATGTCTCGAAAGTTGAAGAGGTTGAAGAAAGAGCCTTTTCGATGGCGAATTATCCAGAGGAGAAAGGCATCATCATGCTCAATGTTCGAGTGGCTTCTCCTCCACCTAGCCAACCGGATGTGCCACCCGGAATCATGTCCTCGTATATCTTCAACCTCAAACCCGGTGATGACGTCACTATTTCCGGTCCTTACGGTGAATTCTTTGCGAAAGATACTGATAAGGAGATGATCTTCGTTGGTGGAGGCGCTGGAATGGCTCCCATGCGTTCTCATATTTTCGATCAATTCCGTCGCGTGCGTACAGATCGCAAAGTAAGTTTTTGGTATGGGGCCAGAAGTCTACGAGAGGCTTTTTACGTAGAAGATTTCGATACCATTCAATCTGAAAACGATAATTTCGACTGGCACCTGGCTTTGTCGGAACCCTTAGAGGAAGACAATTGGGATGGGTACACTGGGTTTATTCACCAAGTTCTTCTCGACAACTACCTCAAAGATCACGATTCACCAGAAGACTGCGAGTATTATCTATGTGGTCCTCCGATGATGAATGAGGCTGTGCAGAGTATGTTGGATCAACTGGGAGTAGAACCAGAGAACATCGCATTCGACGACTTCGGATAGTCGGTGCCCCTTGTAAATCCCCTGCCATTGAGTGTACGTCTCTTCCTGGGGTGTGTTCTCCTTCTTTGCGTAGCTTTGACGGCCTACCGATATGGTCGTGATCCTGAGTATTCAGTAATTGAGTTTCAAGGAAACTCGATGGGTACAACATGGTCAGTGAAGATTGCGACGGGAGCTCTTCCGAAATCAGAGCAGGAAAAAATTTCTAAAACTCTCAAATATTCACTTAGTAAGGTCGATAGTCTTATGTCAACTTGGCGGGAAGATTCCGAACTGTCCAAGTTTAACCGTTACAATGGAGTGATTCCCTTCGCCCTTAGCTCGGAGACCTTTGCGGTTTTTGAAGTTGCACAATCAGTTGCTAGAAGTTCCAAGGGTGCGCTCGATATTACTGTGGCGCCTTTAGTAGAAGAGTGGGGCTTTGGGCCAGGCGGTGCTCAAGAGTTTTCCGGTCCTAGCAATATAAAAGGATTTCAGTCCAGAATAGGCTTTGAGAAGCTCAAACTTTTCCCGAACGGTCCGGCCGTCTCGAAATCGATTCCCGGAGTTAAATGTGACCTGTCAGCTATTGCGAAAGGCTTTGCGGTTGATGAGGTTGCAAGGGGTTTACGCGACCTGGGCTTTGAGAATTTTCTAGTGGAAATTGGTGGGGAACTTAAGGCTTCCGGAACACACTTGAACGGACAGGTTTGGAGGGTTGCTATTGAAGCGCCAATTTTCGAAGAGGATGGATTCACTCGAAGAAAAGTTCATCGCGTCCTTGATTTAAATAACCGAGCCATGGCTACTTCAGGCGATTATCGCAATTACGTTGAAAGAGAGGGAGAGCGTTACTCACACACGATAGACCCCATGACAGGCCGTCCGGTCAAACATTCTCTAGCTTCAGTGACAGTTATTCACGAGATGGCCGTTTGGGCTGATGCGTGGGCGACTGCCCTAAATGTACTAGGACCAGATGCAGGCTATAATTTAGCCCGTAAAGAAAAGCTATCGGCGTATTTCATCTCTCGGCGCCCAATTTCAGGGTCTGAGACTGACAACGGGATCGAGGTGAGATTTACACCTGAATTTGCCATACAATTCCAGGGGCATAGAAACTAAAGGAAGGCATTCGATCGATGGAGATTCTTATTGGGACAGCTCTTGTTTTCGGCTCGGTGGTCCTTGCCATGTCGGTTGGCGTTCTGGTAAGTGGACGTAGTCTAAAAGGTTCCTGTGGTGGAATATCGGGAAGTTGTCCGTGCACCGAAGCAGAGAGACGAACGTGTTCGCGTCGAAAATAAACTAGTAACCAAAGTTTTCATTTGCGTGAGTAGTGGACGATCTGAATCGGCCCAAAATATTAATCGGATAGGGAAAATAGTTTAATCCCAAGCTGGTCAAGATGTTTTCAGTAGCGGTACTACTTTTTTTGTTTGGAATTTTCTGTTGGCTTCTTAGTTCTATCGCTGCAGGCGGGGGCGCGTTACTTTTTCTCCCCGTCGCTCGGCTTGTTCTGGAACCCCACGATGTTCCTGCCGTAATTGCAGTAGCCTCCAC
This sequence comes from Deltaproteobacteria bacterium UBA6930, assembly GCA_002450755.1. Taxonomy (GTDB): domain Bacteria; phylum Myxococcota_A; class UBA9160; order UBA9160; family UBA6930; genus UBA6930. The sequence goes on along the minus strand of DKAI01000143.1, from coordinate 7,174 downwards.
TATATCGAGCCTTCACAGGACATTTCTATATAGACATTCTGTAGTAAAGCGTGTCTGGTCAGCAAACGTTCCAGGCTTATTAATAGGCGCTTTTTTAGGAGGTTTCTTTCTGAAACATGTGGAGGCGGACTGGTTAGGTCTACTTGTGGGCATATTCCTTGTAGTACTTTCCATCCAGCATTTTTATGGATTCAAGGTTTCTGTCTTTAGACCTAAACCAATTCATTTTTCTGGACTCTCTTTGTGTACCGCTTCAATCTCAACAGTAGTCGGGGTCGCTGGCCCTTTAATGAACCCTTTGTATTTGAGGGCAGGTGTCCTGAAAGAATCAATGATAGGTACAAAGGCAGCTAGCACTCTTTTTATGCAGGTAGGCAAACTAACGGTTTTTTCGACCCTGGGTATGCTAACTGACTCCGCACTTCTCCTTGGTGTTGTGGTAGGTATGGGCGCACTCTCAGGAAATTGGCTGGGGCGTTACGCGCTCAAAAGTCTCTCTAGCGATCAATTCACAAACTATGTTTATACTGCTCTACTGGTTTCGGGTTTAGCTACCATGTTAGAGTCGATTAGTGACTGACTCGCCTGGAGTGTGAAGTAAGTGTCTAGACAAATCTTTTATCTAAGCTTTGTGATACTGGGTGTCGTTCTGAATCTACATATTTCTGGTCAGGCATCGTTTGCAGAGACCGATACAATTGATGAGGACTATTCGAGTCATGACGGGGAAGACGCGCGTGATTGGTTGAGTTTTGGTCACGGGTATTCAAATCATCGGTACTCCCCACTAAAAACTATTAATAGATCAAATGTTCGATATTTAGTGCCGCGTTGGATATTTCAATCGGGACGAACAGAAGCATTTCAAGCGCAATCCCTGATATCAGAGGGAAAGATGTTTATAACTTTACCAGGGAATGACTTAGTTTGTCTCGATGCTGAGACGGGTGAGGAATTTTGGCGTTACAAACATCACCCTCGATTTGACACGCGAAAAACGCAGGGCTCTAATCGAGGAGCTTCACTAGCCCACGGAAGAGTTTACCATGCGACAAATGACGGAAGATTAATTGCTCTTTCGATGAACACTGGGAAGGTCTTGTGGGATCGCATAATTTCAAAACCTCATCCGGATGAACTTATTGGGTTACAAATAGAAACGGTTGAGATAATAGAAAAGAATGCAGAGAATTTAGCTGCAAAAATGCCCCCGCTAATTGTAGGCAACAAAGTTATAGTCGGTGTTACGACTGCAGGTTACGGTATTTTTTGGCAACTTGGACGAGGAGAGATTGCTCATCCTGCACCACCGGAATACTTTAGAGGCATGCGTGGTTACGTTCTTGCCTTAGATGCTGGAAGCGGTGAAGAGATTTGGCGTTGGCACACAACGCCGAATACCAAGTGGGAGGGAATGTACGCTACCACTACTCCAGATGGGTTTGAGTTGCCTTCTGAAGTATTAACGGAATCGCTTCCCTACGCTTTTCATAAAGATGGAAGTAAGCGAGGTGGGAGTTCCACTTGGATGCCTCCGGCATATGACCCCGATCTAGGACTTTTGTTTCTTGGTACTGGGAATGCATCTCCCAATGATGTTCCTTCGATGCGGCCGGGGGACAACTTGTATGCAAGCTCATTAGTTGCACTGGACATCACTACCGGGAAGGTTCGGTGGCACTACCAACAGGTACCTCACGACATATGGGGGTACGATGTTGCCAGTACGGTAATTCTCTTCAATATCGAACGGAAAGGTAGGATCGTTCCCTGTGTTGGCGTTGCAGGGAAAACAGGATGGTTTTACGGACATGACCGTTTGACAGGCCAGTTGTTATTTAAATCCCCTCCTTTAGTTCCTCAGGAAAATATGTTTGTGTCACCCACGGAAGAAGGAATTAGTTTCTCTCCTGGCTCTTTTGGAGGAGCTTCTTGGTCACCAGTCTCATTTGATCCTCGTAGCGGATGGGTTTATGTGCCCGCGATCCATAAGCCGTCTCTACTGATCAAGCGAACGGCTACTTATTTTGATGGTCAGAAGGTAAATTATGTTGTTACAGATGAAGATCTCTCAAAGGACTCTTGGGGGACTCTAAGCGCTGTTAATACTCGTAGCAATGGAAAACTTGAATGGAAAATCCGTACAAAAGAACCTTTAATTGGAGGGGTATTGTCAACTGCTGGAGACTTGCTCTTTGTTGGGGAGGGGGACGGTTACTTTAAAGCACTGGACAGTAAAACAGGAGATGTTCTCTGGAGTTATCAGTGTGGTGCTGGGGTTAATGGGCCACCAGTTAGTTATGAGATTGCGGGAACCCAATTTGTTGCGGTTCCCGCAGGTGGTCATGCCTTGCTGGGATATAAAGCCGGTGAGGCTTTAATCTCCTTTGCTCTTCCGGAATAAAACTTCTAGCTCGCTTTTTGATCTCGTCTTTCTCGCGTAGCGTCGATATCGATAGTAAGGTCCCTATTGATCACGACTCCATAATCCCGTTCCGCATTTTCACGACTTATGAAGTCATCGAGTACGTCCTCCAGAACCTGATTTGGATCTCTTTTAAGAGGATCACCCCATCCACCTCCACCACCTTTGAAGGTAGCGATAATACTGCCTGGAGGAGAAGGCGTATTTGCTGCGGACTCGAGTACTTCGACTTGTTCTGGACTTCCCCAATTCAAGATGTATCGACTGCTTGCTCCGTTGTGCCCTCCTGAAAATCCAGGTGAGGAGTTTCTTACACCTGTGAGTGCGACATTAATCATTGAAGTATCACGGACGCTCTCGCGTTTCATGCTGAATCCGGGAACTCCCCTCCATTGCCCGGCTGCAGCGGTATCTTTGACATATTCATACTCATGATAGAAAAATGGAAACTGGATCTCCATCATTTCCACGGTCGAATAAATCAGGCCACACATTGGTGCGGGCCATCCTCCCCAGCCATCTTCGCCTTCGGTACCCCCGGCGGCAACTAAGGTATTTCCGTATTCGATAGTTACGAACATTTCGCCATAACGAGAATCATGCCCATACGTGGTGCATAGACAGTAGTTTAAGGAGACGGTGCCTACTTTATCAGGGATCGCTTTCTCAAGTGCTTTCATCGTGGCGGTTCCTATATCTCCGCCAATTACAACTGTACTAAACATACACGGTGCTGGTGGAAGCGGGTTGACGACACTTGATTCCGGTGCAGTAATTTTAACGGAACGAAAAACCCCTGAATTTATCGGTATATCGTCAGGGAGTACAGAACATAAAGCCGTGTAGACCCAGGAAGCGGTATTCCCGAAAGGGCTGTTTACGAACCCTGGGGTTTCTGGACTTGTTCCTGAGAAGTCAACACTGAGATCATCTCCGGAGATATTCACTGTTGCTCTAACCTCTAGATCATAGTTTCCCTGACTGTCGTGATCTAAAATAGAGGAGGCGGTATATTCACCATCGGGCCATCTCGAAACTTCCGCACGAAACCGTTTCTCGGCATAGTCGAGAGTGTATTCAATGCTCTCGTTTACAGTTTCTCCACCGTATTTCGAAAATAATTCTAGAACTCTACGTTCTGCGAGATTGCAGGCACCGAACATAGCTGCCAGATCCCCTCGAAGGACTTGGGGTATTCGGGTGTTTGCGAGAATCCAATCTAAAACATCCTGTCGTGGTTCGCCCTTTTCGTAGACTTTGATCGGAGGTATTCGAAGCGCCTCCTGCCAAATATCTCGTGCTTCTGGGTTGTAGCCGCCCGGAACGGGCCCGCCAAAATCAGCCATATGCGCGCGGACAGAGGGAAAAAGAACCGGCTTTCCTTCGAAAAATACCGGTTTCATAACAGTCCAGTCAGCATGATGTGTTCCCCCATAATATGGATCGTTCAACATCACTACATCGCCTTCGTGAATATCATCTTGAAACTCATCAAGCATCGCCTCTACGGACAAAATAGAAGCGAAAATATGCACAGGAATGGCAGTCGCTCGCGCAACTAACCTTACATCAGAGCCGCTATAGAAAAATACACCGGTTGAATAATCATGAACTTCATTAAACAGAGGATGCACTGCAGTACGTTCGACCGTTTTGCTCATTTCCTCAGAAATTGCTTCGAGTGAATCTTTGATAACTTGTGAGGTAATCGGGTCAATCATTTTAATAGATCCTCTGAAGTAAATGTGCAGCCGCGTTCACCACACCCCTTAATACGGAAGGGAAATTCGGGAGGTTTTGGAAATACCTCTTCATATTGTAAATTTGACTTACCTAAAGCAGAGTAAATAGCCTGAAGAATCCCAATAGTAGGCTGGTACACTGACCACCCAACCGAAACGGGAAGTTGAGCGTTTAGAAACGAATTTTCGGGCATTTTAATTTCAAACAAATCAGTAATGCCTGACGTCGATCCAATATCAATACCTAAAGCGTGAATGATTCCACTAATTGCAACTGATGAAGTAGTTGATGCAGTAGAATTTATAAACCCTAAGGATTGTTCAGAACTTCCTGTGAAATCTAATTCTAGAGTTTTATCTTTTTTAGATAGTTTTACTTTAACTGACAAATCAAAATCACCAAGGCACTGATGGATCGACTCGCTAGTCCCTTGTAACGCTTCTTGAGGAAAATCTTGTATTCGTTCTTGTAAATAATTTCGTTTTAATTCGATCTCTTTTTGGAATTCAGGGAAAAGCCCAGGAAATTTCTTCAATCCCTCGAGAAGTCTTAGCGCACTTTCTTCAAGGGTTGAGCGAAGGCTTCCAGCATCGTTTTCGACCAGGTGTGGTAGTCGGCTATTCAAAGTCAACATGGTTAATGCATCCGTCTGAAGAACTCCTCGCCGGCACAATTTTACTGGTGTTACGCGGACACCTTCGGCCCAAATTTCTTGTGCCTTCGGATAATTTCCCCCTAAAGCCATTCCTCCTAGATCAGGAAGTGGAAGGCTGGCGAGAATGTAGACCATTTGGTTTCCAGGAATTTCAACAGGTGTTAAGCCAAATAAATCTTGGATTCGTGTTCCACCCGAGTAAGGGTCGTTCGTGATGACAATATCCCCTCTGTGCATATTTTCACCAAAATATTGACGAATTATCTCGCAAGTATCCTGAAGGTTTCCGTTTCGCGTCAGATTGTCACATGCGATTAGTCTGCCTTCGGAATCTGTTACTCCACAGGCGATTTGTTGGGGATCTATTAAGGCAAGAGAACCAATAGACTTCAAAAGATTTGGTCTCATAAATTGCAAGAGATCACTGATAATTGATGAGTTGTTACTGTTCACGATCCAATCTCGATTATGTAGTTTAAGTGCGCATCTAGAGTTGCCTTTTGATTATTGAAGAGCACAATCGATGTGCGAGTTTCTTCGATAACGGCAGGGCCAAAAATTATGTTTCCCGGTTTTATTTTATCGCCATCAAAAATAGGTGTTTCCATAAAATCACGTTTATGAAACGAATATACTTCGCGACTACCGCTTTGAGCATGTTCGCAACCAGAATCCGATAGAGTATTTTTAGGAAGTGTTGGCTTTTTCCGAACTCCGACTAGATTAAGGTTAATGCTTAGAATTTCAATTTCATCTTCTGGTTTCTGAAACGTGTATAGAGTTTCGTGTAGCGCATGAAATTTTTTCAGAGTTTTATTTATTCCTTTAGTTATCGATTCGATGTTCTCCATTAAGGGTACAGATACTTCATGGGTCTGACCCAGGTAACGCATTTCTAGAGAAAAGTACGTATTAGATTGAATGAGATGAGATTCTTGGTCGCGAAGCTGCATACTCGCCTCTTTTTCCATCAAAACGCAGGTATCATGCAGGTCATTTAGGTTTATTTCAGAGGCTCGGCCGTAAAAACTTCGAACTCGATTTACACTCAAGTCAGAAAGCAAGTCGCCGAGTGCGCATAGTACTGGAGCCTTTCCCTTCGGTATTATTATTGTCTCGATCCCGAGATCCTCTACAAGAGCCCCAGCATGTATAGCACCGGCTCCACCAAAGGCAGTAAGTGCGAAATCTCGTGGATCGTAACCTTTGGCAAGAGAAACTTGCCGGACGCTGTTGCCCATTCCGTTATTTACGATTCTGAAAATTCCAGCCGCTGCTTCGGTTACAGAGATGTTTAAGGGATCGGCTACGTTCGTAGAGATAGCTTCTTTGGCCTTTGTAAGATCCAGGCGCATTTCTCCACCTAAAAACGAAGCTGGATCGATATATCCTAGAACCAAGTCGGCATCTGTTACCGTCGGACTTTGGCCTCCAAAGCCATAACAAGCGGGTCCCGGCCTTGCACCAGAACTTTGAGGACCAACCCTGAGAGCGTTGCCCTCGTCAACCCAGGCAATACTGCCACCTCCGGCTCCAATAGTGTGAATATCGATAAAAGGTACCGCTACTCTGTAACGGCTCATCCACTGGTCTGTTCCAGTTTTAGGCATTCCATTTTGGACCAGGCACACATCGAAGCTCGTACCACCCATATCAATGGTAATTACATTGTCGAAACCCGAAACTCCCCCAAGCTGTGCACCGGCAACCACACCACTCGCCGGTCCGGATAAAAGCGCGTGGATTCCCTGGGTTTTTGCGATGTCGAGACTTACAACTCCACCATTGCCCTGCATGATAAAGACTTCTCCCAGAAAACCTCTTTCTCGTAACTGGTTGTCCAAAGAAGAGAGATATCTACTTAACCCAGGAGTTACATAAGCATCCACAAGAGTAGTACTCAGTCGTTCGAATTCTCTAACTTGTGGAAGTACTTCGGACGAAAGAGCAATTTGTACGTCAGGGAGTTGATCGCGAATCAATTCCCTAGTTCGTATCTCATGCGTCGGATTTAAAAACGAGAAAAGAAAGCAAACTGCTATCGAATCGACTTCGTCTTCCGCGAGTTTTGAAACAACTTTTTTCACCTCACCTTCATTTAACGGTTTTACTATATTTCCTGAGTAGTCAATTCTCTCAGTTACGCCGAAACGTCTTCGGCGAGGCACAATCTGATGAGGAGCTTTTAAATGGATATCGAATGCTGCCTCCTTATAGTTTCTTCGTATCTCGATTGTGTCTCTGAACCCTGAAGATGTTATGAGGCCCGTTTTTGCCCCCTTGTATTCGAGCATCGTATTTGTGGCAACAGTTGTGCCATGTATGATTACTGAAACTTCTTTGAGAAATTC
>DKAI01000095.1:1037-8585 GCA_002450755.1 Deltaproteobacteria bacterium UBA6930 | reverse complement strand
CTCGATCTCGATCGGCAAAGCTTCGAGGTGCGGTACATATAATTGAAGAAACGAGAAAACAAATTGGCAGTTAAACTCAAAACGCGTCGACTGGAGTCATTACTCAGGATCTTCAGCGTTCGGCAATTTCGGGCGAAACATTTAAGGAAAATTGCCGGGGTTTTAACAAACCCGTATGCCACGTGGACTACGATTACATTGCTCGCACTTGCGCTTGTAGGACTAAGAATTCACATTGTTGGTCTGCAATATTATCTAGGATCATCATCGGCCACCGAGCATAAACTAATGGAACGAGAGAGAGACGCAAGAATAGAACTAACAGAGATGAAAGATCCCAAAAAACTCTTATTGAAGGCTCAAGAACTCGGCTTTGAACGAACGAACAAAGTCATACACATTCCTCTCCGTGACAACGGATATCGAAAAGGCCTCCGATAATGAAAAGAATTCGAAAGAACAACTCCGTGGTAAGGGCTCGTGAGACGAGATCCAAAAGAATTCGATCCGTTTCTAAGGCGAAGCCAAAATCATCGCGTAAAAGCGCAATAGAAAAAACAAAAGCCCGAATTCGCTTAACCGCCGCTTGCGTTTTTCTCCCTTTTATTGCCCTAGCTTTTCGTGCCTCATATCTCTCATTCTTTGAGGAAAGAAGCACCTCCCGTGGTAAGACTCAGACGCTTGCGAGTAGCAAACTAGAGGCGGGACGAGGTTCAGTACTCGATCGGCATGGGTCTGAACTTGTCGTTAGTGTCAAATCACCCACTATTCAGGTAGATGTCGCTGAAATTTCTGATCGGAGAAGATTTTCCGAAAAACTTTCTTCGTTGTTGAAAGAGGAATCGAATCAAATCCTTGAACGAATATCGAAGACTAAGCGCGTTGTACTGATCAAGCGATGGGTAGAAGATGACCTAGCCCAAGCAGTCCGAGATGCGAACCTTCCTGGGGTAACAGTAATGCATGAACCCCGAAGGAAATACCCCTTTGGAGAACTGGGCGCCCAAGTCTTGGGATTTACTAATATTGATGGCAAAGGAAAACGCGGAATTGAACGCTTAGAAGATCACTGGCTAAGAGGGAAAGCTCAAAGTGTCTCGTTTGAACGTGATGGCAAAAGGCGAGCTCTCGTTCAAGGTCGAGTAAGACGAGAACTCGCGTTAGGTGGGGACATCAGTTTGACTCTGGACGCAGGCTCGCAGGCTAACGTTGAAAAGGCGCTCGCTACGAAAATTCAAGAAACTAACGCTCTTGGAGGAATTGCGATCTTGATGGAGCCAAGTAACGGTTCCATAGTCGCAATGGCAGAATATCCTTCGTTTAATCCCAACGAATTCAGAAAAGTTGACTACCCTCTCACTAGAGCTCGAGCATGGACAGATGCATTCGAACCAGGCTCAACCCTCAAACCCTTTCTTGTTGCCGGGGCTTTCCAGGAAGGCGCTATCGAAGATTCAGAGGCTTTCGATTGTGAACAGGGCGAGAAACAAATTCCGGGCAAGCTTATAAAGGATTCAACTGCTCACGGTTTTCTATCCGTGACCGATATTCTCAGATTTTCCAGTAATATTGGAGCCGCTAAAATTGGGTTCAAACTTGGCGCACAGAAACACTTTAAGACCCTCGAAAGTTTCGGTTTTGGAAAGAAGACCGGAGCGGGCTTACCAGATGAATCCGCAGGTTTACTCCGACATTGGCGAAATTGGAAGGAATCCGACCACGCCTCCATATCGCACGGAAATGGTGTAAACGTGACCCCCCTCCAACTCGCTGTAGCTACTGGAGTTCTCGCCAATCGAGGCGTCTGGAGAGAACCCCGTTTCATAAAGGCACGAAGACGACCAGGAGAGGATTGGAGGCAAGAACCAATGGGAGCTGCGAAGCGCATTATTCAGCCAGAAATCGCCGAGCGCGTTGTCGACATGCTGGAAGCTGTAGTAGAGGGTGGTACAGGGCAACAAGCGAACATTCCTGGAGCTAAGGTTGCGGGGAAGACTGGTACGGCCCAAAAGTACGATGCAGCAGAAAAGCGGTACAGCGACAATAGTCAAATCGCCTGGTTTATCGGTTTTGCAACTATCGAAAAAGATACTCTCGTGAGTATCATTATGATTGATGATCCACAAGGAGAATTGCGATCAGGGGGCTCAGTTGCTGCACCACTATTCGCAACCATCGTTAGCGACGAGTTCAGTCGTCGAGGGCATAATCAAGAAGCGAACTTCCGTACCCACAGCACACAATTGGGCACGCCAACGTTGACCTCGTTCCAAACTCTGGACACACCCTAGTGAAACTTTCTGATATACCGGCACTACTCAAAAATGAGCTGAGCCCCAGGTGGGTGTGTAACGAACCCAGCTCAAAACATCTCCGTGGGATTCAATGTGATTCGCGACATGTATCCCCCGGAGATCTGTTCGTCGCTATCCCAGGAAGTGAAACTGACGGCCATTTTTTTCTTGAACAAGCCAAATTGGCAGGAGCTGGGGCAGTTATCGTCGAGAAGGAACCCAACAAGAGCTTAGGGATTCCTACCTTGTTAGTAACAAATAGTCGACTAGCTCTTGCTCAACTTGCTGCACCTTTCTTCGGATTTCCAACGAGAGAGCTCGATTTAATCGGCATAACCGGAACCAACGGCAAGACTACGACAAGTATACTAACCGAAACTATTCTTAAAGAAGCAAATCGCAAGGTTGGTCTAATAGGTACTCTAGGAACTCGATACGAAAACGAAAAATTGAAAAATATTAACACGACACCAGAAAGCTTAGAAATTCAACGAACACTTCGAAGAATGAAAAATCGTGACGTTGATTCCGTGGTGATGGAAGTTTCGTCTCATGGATTAGCACTTGGACGCGTTACAGGATGTGATTTTCAGATCGCAGCAATATCGAACCTTAGCCAGGATCATCTCGATTTTCACGGAGACATGAAAAACTATTCAGAAGCAAAGAAGCTACTCTTTAAACGTTATCTCTGTAAAGGTGGAATCGCAGTCATCAACATTACGGAATTAAATACTCTCGATTTTGTCGAAGCCGTAGCTCAAAAAGATGCAAGCACCATAAAGATTTCTAAATCAAGAAAATCTGAGGCCGACGTATTTTGCAAACAATACACTTGTGGACCTGACAACACAGAAATGGAAGTATTTACCCCGGCTGGTTCTTTTGAGGTTAGTGTTCCATTAATAGGAGCTTTCAATGTTGAGAATTCGCTTCTTGCGATAGGTATCGCTTTCGCACTGGATATCCCTAATGCAATTATTAAACAAGGTCTTGCTAAGTGTCCCCAGGTCCCAGGAAGACTAGAACGCATAGAATCTAAAGACTACCAACCACGGGTATTTGTAGATTATGCACACACTCCTGATGCACTCAAGAAACTGCTTTCGACCTTACGCCCCCTGAGCGCAGGACGCCTGATCGTAGTTTTTGGTTGCGGGGGAGACCGAGATCGTTCCAAACGGCCGATAATGGGAAGGGTTGTAGCCGAGAATGCCGATATTGCCCTTCTTACAAGCGATAATCCTCGAAACGAGGATCCTGAAATCATCTTAAGAGATGTTGAAACAGGGCTCCAGGCATCGAAGTTCTACGAGCGTTCCGAGTTACTTTCTTGTCAGACTGGATATACAAAAGTATCGAATCGAAAAGATGCAATCGTAGCCGCTGTCTCCTTAGCAAATCCTAAAGATATCGTTGTTATCGCAGGAAAAGGACATGAAGATTATCAGATTATTGGCTCGAAGCGTTTTCCCTTCGATGATCGAGAAGAAGCGCGACAGGCGTTGAAACAGAAAGTTCTTTAAATGAATTTTGAGAAGAACAGGTTGAGCATAGAATTCACTACACGAGATATTTTGACTTGGACTGGGGGAAATAAAATCCAAGGAAGTGAAAACACTACATTTAACGCAACTTCAATAGACACACGATCTCTTCGCGAAGGAGCACTTTTTGTAGCTATTCGAGGAAACAAATATGACGCCCATAATTTTCTGAGCGAGGCGATGGATAAGAAGGCTGCCGGCCTTCTGATTTCTCAACGTGGAAAATTACCAGAGAGTTCTCGAAAATGTTCAATTATTGCCGTTAGGGACACAACTAAAGCTCTTGGCGACATTGCAAAGGGACATAGGCAATCTTTCTCCGGTACCTTAGTAGCAATAACTGGAAGCAATGGAAAAACCACGACGAAAGAAATGTGTGCATCAATACTCGGTGTCGACTCTCCCTGCTTAAAAACGTCTGGAAATCTAAACAATCAATTCGGAGTGCCCCTAACTTTGCTCTCTCGACGAAGTGACCATGAGTACGCAGTCATCGAAATCGGGATGAATCATCGGGGAGAAATTGCTCCACTTGCTAAAATAGCTAAACCCAACATCGGTATCATTACAAATATTGGTACAGCACACATCGAACATCTTGGATCCCAAGAAGAAATAAGCAAAGAGAAAGGTGATTTGGTAGCCAACTTGGGCCCTGATTCCACTGCAGTTCTCAACGCAGATGACCCATTTGTAATGTCTCAATCAGAACGCTGCTTAGGAAGAACAATCACTTTCGGTCACGAGAACGCCGCCGAAGTTATGGCCCGAGATGTGGAATCCTTAGGTGGCTATGGATTTTCGTACAATCTTGTCACCGATCGTGGAAGCCAAAATGTCAAGATTAAGGGACTTGGAGAATCCACCGTGATCAATTCCCTCGCCGCTAGCGCCGGGGCAATCGCAGCGGGGGTTACCCTGGAGCAGATCCAAGAGGGATTTCATAGATATGAACCACCTCGCGGAAGAATGGAGAAAATCCTTCTCGATAACAACATCTGCCTGATCCATGACGCATATAATGCAAATCCACAATCAGTAAGAAACGCACTAACGAGCCTTACTCGGCTTAAGACCAGTAATCGCGGAATTGCAGTTCTAGGTGACATGGGAGAACTAGGCAGCGCCTCACCAGAGGCACATCGAAAAAGCGGGGAGCTAGCAGCCGAACTAGGTATGTCCCTTTTATTCTTAATCGGTGACTGGGCTGAAAAGGTAAGGGCTGGCGCCCTTGCTAACGGTATGTCCAGTCAACAAATTATGATCTCGAAAGACCTCAAAAAGCTGGGAGAATCAATCAGAGAAGCCCTTCGAGAGAATGATTGGGTCCTAATAAAGGGATCTCGTTCTATGCAAATGGAGCGTTTGGTCGAATACCTTGTCAGAAGCAGCTAATAACTGATACTTAAGGAACTCTCGCGTTGAGGTGCCTAACTGGTGCCTAGTAAAAGAGGCTTAGCCGATGCTTTATCACCTTCTGGCTCCTATGGCGGATCAGCACGTAATTTTTAACGTGTTTCGCTACATCACTTTCCGAACAGCAGCCGCCACGCTCACAGCTCTTCTTATTTCGCTTTTAGTAGGCCCTCCCCTAATCCGAGCACTGGCGAAAATGCGGATTGGACAACCGATTCGAAAAATCGGACCTGACCACCAAGCCAAAGAAGGCACTCCAACGATGGGTGGACTACTCATCCTCCTGTCCCTTTGTGTTTCTGTTTTATTATGGGCAAACCTAACCAGCCGAGCAGTCTGGATCGTGATAGCCCTGACGATAAGCTACGGAATGCTGGGTTTTATAGACGATTTTCTAAAAATTAAGCAACAGAGCAGCGCAGGGATCTCGGCTCGAACCAAGCTTTTATGGCAATTCGCTCTGGGCCTTGGGGTAGCTATTCTTATATATACCGATCCCAGCTTTGACAAAGAGCTTTCTGTTCCTTTCTTTAAAAATTTCACCCCGAATCTCGGTCTTTTTTACGTACCTTTGGCCGCATTGGTCATAGTAGCGTCGAGCAACGCTGTAAACCTGACTGATGGACTCGACGGGCTAGCTATCGGCCCCGTGATGATTACAGCCGGAACATTCCTAATCCTTTCTTATGCAGCGGGCCATGCAGTTATTGCGGATTACCTCGCTATCAAGCATGTCCCAGGAAGCGGACAGCTCGCGATCGTTTGCGGTGCACTCGTCGGAGGAGGGCTGGGTTTTTTGTGGTTCAATACATACCCCGCCCAGCTTTTCATGGGTGATGTAGGTTCGTTAGCCTTGGGGGGGGCCCTAGGTACGATGGCAGTAGTTATACGACAGGAATTTCTATTGATGGTAGTAGGAGGAGTATTCGTTCTGGAAGCGTTGTCCGTTATGATACAAGTAGTCTCCTTCAAGCTCACTAAAAAGCGGGTGTTCCTGATGGCTCCTATTCACCACCACTTCGAAAAAGCTGGATGGGCGGAGCAGAAGATCGTCGTTCGTTTCTGGATTATTTCAACCGTGCTAGCTCTAATTGCTCTCTCATCGCTAAAACTCAGATGAAGAACAGTTCGCCGATGCCGAAAAACGTATTGATCATGGGCCTCGGAAAAACCGGAAAATCCGCGGCCAATTTTTTTGCGAACATGGGAATCAAGACGGTCGGGTACGACCAAAACGAAAACTGCTCTTTGAGCGGCTTACCTCATGAAATGAACATCGTCTTGGGAAGACCTCCCGACATTTCCTCATTCGATTTAGTAGTCCCAAGTCCCGGTATACACCCAAAAACTTACGCAAAGGCACGAAGAGTCCTTGGCGACATAGAGCTCTCTTTCAGAGAGCTCAACGTCCCGATTATTGCTGTAACTGGAACAAATGGAAAATCAACGACTGTTAAATTAATTACGGACTTGCTCTGCTCTTTGGGTCACCGGGCTAAGGCAGGCGGGAATTTTGGCGTTCCGGCTCTAAACTTACTTGCAGATGATCTGGATTTTGCTGTCTTAGAGGTTTCTTCATTTCAACTTGAAACTGTGGAGCACTTTTGCCCATCAGTTGGAATTTTACTAAACCTCAGCGAAGACCATCTTGACCGACATGGCACGTTCCAAAACTATGCTCGAATGAAAGCGAGAATGTTTCACAAACAAACCAAAAACGATACAGCGATAACAAGCGTGGATGACAGACTTTGCGATCGGCTGGCTCAAGAAGGTGATGCAGTTCAACTCCGATTTGGAAAAAAGGAGATCTATTCTTCGCTAAATATTCCTAATAGTTATATGAGAGACCATAAAATTACTATCTCTGGACAAAATTCCTCAGACAAATTTGAGATTTCTAAAAAATTTACTGAAATAATTCCAGTAGAAAATATTCTTGCCTCCACACTAGCACTCGAAAGTTTGGGCATATCCGCAAGAAACGCTTTTGATAAACTTGACGCTTTCGATCCCTTGCCACATCGAAGGACAAGAACTCAACTTGTGAACGGTGTGGAAATCATTGATGACTCGAAGGCAACAAATCCAGCTGCTGCTAAAACAGCTATCGAGCTTACGCGAGGTCCATTAATTTGGATTGCTGGAGGTAGAGATAAGGGTACGGATTTTTCCGATTTAGCACTTGTCGCTCAGACTCGTGCTCGGGAAGCTATCTTGTATGGCGAAGCTGCGGAGAAAATTGGCTTAGCCTTAAAAGATAAGATTTCTTATGTGATTGTTAACGATTT
>DKAI01000095.1:0-661 GCA_002450755.1 Deltaproteobacteria bacterium UBA6930 | reverse complement strand
CCAGCATGTTCTAGTTTCGACCAATTTCAGAACTTTGAGCAGCGAGGACAATCGTTTAAAAAAGTAGCGGAATCTGTGGCGATCCTCTGATGAGTAGTTTTCAAAAAGGAAACTTTCTTTCTACTTCCCCTAGCTCTCTTCTTCTAGCCTCGTCTCTTTTCTTAGTTGGGCTCGGCTGTGTAATGATCTACAGCACAACCGCTCATCTGAGCTTTAGCAGCTCAGTGCCACCACATTTATCTCGACACGGACTTGGTATCGTTTTTGGTCTTTTTGCGGGCTTGGCTCTTGCCTACCTACCAATCAGAACTTTGAAAGTACTTATTCCTTTATTATTCGCCGTTGGAATTATTGCCCTTGGAGCCGTTCTACTGATAGGCATAAAAGTTAATGGTGCCCAGAGATGGTTGCACTTACCAGGACTTGGCGTAGTACAACCTGGTGAATTAGCAAAATTGTCTACCGTTTTGTTTGTTTCTTATATCACTACGAGACAGGGCGACAATCAAGGCATGACTCGAAGGCAAGCACTACTTTCCCTAACTGTAGGGGCTCTTCCCATAGGTTTACTCGTACTTCAACCGGATTTTGGGAACGCGGTGCTCTTAGGGATATTGGTCGTTACGCTGCTATTTTCTTCTGGGGCACCTCTTCGCTGGCT
>DKAI01000180.1:6806-8949 GCA_002450755.1 Deltaproteobacteria bacterium UBA6930 | reverse complement strand
ATAGCTCTCGGCTCTGGCCGCCCGGGCCTCGTCCACCGCTGAACTAGCCTGATGTTCCGCAACCTCAAGCCGACCCTGTAGGCGTCTAACCTCCGCCTGAAGGGCATCGACTTTAGCGGCTAATTCGGCGTGCTGTGAACGGACTCCACCCGACGCCCGGTTCTGTTGCACCATCCGACTTATCTCATTCTCGAGCTTGCGTTGTTCAGCAATCGTTGCACAGGAAGAAATAAAGCCTGCTACAACTAGAATCCCGAAAAAACTACCCAGCTTTCTTATTTTCCGCATATCTACCCCATCTTCATCTTCGATAAGGACCCCAGGCAGGATTCGTCTTCTCCCCTTTCCCGTGAGTTAAACGAATCAAGTTCTTCCCATCGACACCCACTACAAAGATGTCCGCCTTACCTCCCCTAGATGAACTAAACAATATCTTTCTTCCATCCGGGGACCAGGACGGATACTCGTCGCTAGCCGGATGATCCACAAGAGGATAATTTACAGAACCGGTTGGATCTATCAGCCATAAATCAAATTGGCTGCGTACCCGGCTCTCGTACACAATCCAACGCGAATCAGGAGACCAGGCAGGGTGGGTATTGTAGTTACCCATATAAGTCACTCTTCTCTGATTCCGGCCGTCTCTATCCATTATATACACCTGTGGAGAACCTGATCGGTCCGAAACAAAGGCAATCTTTTTCCCGTCGGGGGACCAACTAGGTGAGATGTCAATCACTCCGTTATTTGTAAGACGTCGAAAACCATCGCCATTCCTTCGGCTAACACCTATCTCGGACGTCCCAGCCATGTTAAGCGTGAAAGCGAAAATGGGCTCTAGCGGGTGAAAAATCGCCCGGTAGACCGCACTATGCCCTGGCAAATTCCTTAAGATTCTTCCTGGGCTTCTCCCTTCACGCGTTAGTAAAAAAACGCTCGGCCGATTTAAATATCTGTAAGACGTATAAACAATCGACTCTCCCTGAGGAGACCAGGATGGAAAGCTATTAATCGACCCATTGCGAGTTACCGCTCGAAGATTCCCACCCAGCGCATCCATTACAAAAATTTCTTTCTTCCCCGAAAGTGTGGATGCAAAAGCGATCTCCGTGTCGGCAACCCCTGGCTTCCCAGTAAAGGCCTCGACGACGTCGTCACCAATTGCGAGGCCTATTCTTCTGAGCTCGCTTTCACCTCCTGTGTATCTCTTTCTCAAAACTCGACGACATGATCGCTGGACATCCACTACCTGAAACTCGACCCGTAGCTGCTCATCAACAGTTCCAATCGTCCCGAGGACTAGGGCGTCGGCTCCGATCTGCCTCCAACTCATGCAAGAGATTTGCTCTGTCTCCTCAAGGACGGGACTCACAGGGTCGTCGAGAAAGGCCCTTGGATCTATTTTCAAGAACGCGTCCGAGAAATCGAGACTTTTCATGACTCCGTCATAGAGGACATCTGCCATATCCGGGGACGCATCGGGGAGAGTTGCAAATCTCAAAACTGCTGCCCGATAGAGAGTCTTTGAAGACTCTTGAACGATAATAGGCACCTTTGATTGCGAGTCCGCTTGAAGAGCGAACAACGTCAACAAACTGAGGGTTGATACCAGTGTCAGTATTGCTCGCTTGATCACCTTCTTTTCACCCCCTGGCAACACAACGGTTTCGCTAATTGAATCAACCAACTGATCTTAAAGTCCGAAACCATCAAACCCAGTTTACAAATCTTCGGGTCGGAAAATAAAAATCCAACGCCCAGCATTTTGAGGAGCGGGCAAAGGATCGGATTTCCTAACAGCACGTTCGACACTTTCATCAAACCATGGGTTCCCCGAGCGTCTAACAATATCGACCTCCGATAGCCGACCCGATCGCTCTAGACTCAAGAGAGCATGAGCTTCTAAACGCTCGCCTTTTAAACCAGGCTGGAGCACCCAATTCCTAGTCACGTGATTTTTAACTCTTCTTCGCCATTCCGCTTCACGCGGCGAGATCGTAACTCCTCGGCGCGATCCTTCGGCAGCGTTCTCAACTCGTTCTAACGGAGTTCTCAAGGCGGATGAGTTCTTAATACTTTCTTCTTTACGAAGATCCGACAAAACATCGGCCAAGTCTGGTTGAGGCGGCGGCTTGGGTTTGGG
>DKAI01000180.1:0-6436 GCA_002450755.1 Deltaproteobacteria bacterium UBA6930 | reverse complement strand
AGGACTTTTTTCTTCACCGTTTTTGGAGGGGATTTTGGTTTTACGTCCCTCGAAGACGACCTGGGCTCAACCAAGTCGACGACCACAACTGCCGGAGGTAAAACTCCTGATTTAACGTTGGGCGTCCAAAGAAATACAGCAACCAAGAAAAAGTGGAGACATAAGGAAACCGTCAGTTCCGACCGCGAAAGCGGTGGCGCGACGCCACCTAGCTTAGTTCCGAGGTGATCCCTACCCTCGAAAGTGCGTTCTTTGCCCCTCCAAAGAGCGAGCCATCGCCTAGCGAAGTTCAATCGGGTTCCGTTACGATGCCGAGCTTTTTTGCACCCGCTAAACGAGTAGCAGCCATTGCTTTAACCACGATTCCATACGGCACCTTTTTGTCCGCGCGAAGAAAAACCTGTTTGCCTTCTACTCCCTCGAGTATCGCCTTGAGCTTGCTTTCAAGCTCCTCGAGAGAGACCTCAATATCCGCAAGTCGTATCTTCCCGTCCTTCATTACCGTCAGAACAAGAGTATCATCACGAATACGGAGTGGTTGAGTGGTCGTTTCGGGCAAATCAACGTCCAATCCCTGTTGAAGCATTGGAGCCGTTACCATAAAAATTATGAGCAACACAAGCATCACGTCCACGAAGGGAGTCACGTTAATCTCCGCGACTGCGCGGTGCGAATGTCTCAGTCGTACTCCTGGCAAACCTCAGGCCTCCTCGGAATAACTGGGAGGCATAGGAGCTCTCGCTAGATCTTCACAAACCTCAATTGAAAAAATATCAACCGCCTCCTGCAAGACCTTAAGCCGACCCACGAAGATGTTGTAGAAAATAGTTGCCGGAATCGCAGCGAAAAGACCCAGGGCAGTTGCAATAAGTGCCTCAGCAATTCCGGGCGCTACGACAGCGAGACTTGCACTCCCTGCGACCCCTATCCCGCCAAAAGCATTGATAATGCCTACCACTGTTCCAAATAGGCCGATAAAGGGTGTCGCACTGGCAGTAGTAGCGAGAAAAGTAAGACGCGCCTCAAGCCGGTGCAATTCCGCCTGAGCCGACCAAGTGATGTGACTCCTCAGAAGCTCCTTCGCTTCTGGATCCAGAGGCAAACTGCCGCCAATTTCGAGACGACGCCGGTAAGCCGTCAAAAAAAGCCTTGCCAAAGGACTCGACTTCATTCCAATCGCGAGCTCTTCAAGAGCATGTCCGGATCTCTCGCGATAAGAGTCCATAAAATCTTCACTTGTCCTAGTAGCTACCTTTAATTCCCGAAATTTTGAAAAAATTGCCGCCCAGGAGACCACTGAGAAAAAGACCAACAAAAGAATCACCCATTGTACGAGCCAAGATGCTTCCCAAATAAGCTCGAGTGGGTCAAATCCGACCATAAACCCCCCTTTTTTATGACGCCGACCTCTTCGCAACCTCCCCACGAGATACTAATCGGCAGTCCTTTGGCATTTACTCGTCCATGAAAGCCTCGTTGGAGCTAGAGTTTCCTTAGACTACTGCTAAGACGCAAGTTAGTTTTTGCAATAGAAGGTAGTTAAAAAACGGCAGACCCGAGACAAACCGGTGACGCCACAATGAATTTAAGGCTCAGAATTTCAAACGGCTGGTTTAGTAATCGTTTGGGCGAGTCGAAAAGGAGAACCCATGCAGGTTTCTGTTGAAAAGAGGGCTAGCGTAAACTCCGAGACAGATCTCTTTGCTGTCCTAACCACCTCTATCAATTCGGAGAACTGGAGACTCCCCCCGCGCTGGGCAGAAATCGACGACTGGGTAGATGGGAATCTCAGAAGGGTGGTCGACTTGGGGGATTTCAGCGGAAAAGCTGGGCAGACGGTCCGACTTTACAGCAAAGATGGCACCTTTCCTAAAAGAATTATTTTAGTCGGAATAGGAAATTCCAAAGAAGTAGGGCCCAAAGAATTGAGGAATGCCTGCTCCAGAGTAATTGAGGAAGCTACAAAACTCGAAAGCAGGAGAGTCGCCATCCTGCCCCCTCTCGAACGACGGCTCAGCTCCTCAGCTTGCCTACAAGCGATGTCAGAGGGGTTCATTTTGGGGGGTTATCGCTATGATCAATACCAGACAGCAAAAGATAAGCCAAAACTCGTTGCTCACGCAGCCATCTTAATCGAGACAGCCAACTTAAGGACTGCTAGGCGGGCCAGTGGCGCAGGAATTGCCATTGCAGAATCTCAAAACCTGGCGAGAGATCTATCCAATCAACCTCCTTGCGACCTTAATCCCGTAACCCTTGCGGAAGCAGCAAAAGAAATGGCCAAAGCAACTGGACTACGCTGCAAGATTGAAGATCTTCAGGGCCTAAAAAAACTTAAGATGGGCGCAATGCTCGCTGTAGCGCAAGGAAGCAGCAACCCCCCTCGACTCATTACCCTTGAGCACAACCCACCCAAGCCTGGTCAAAAATCACGCAGACCCACTGTTTGCTTGATTGGAAAAGGCGTCACCTTCGATTCTGGAGGCCTATCTCTCAAACCCAGCGGAAGCATGGTAACGATGAAGCACGATATGTCCGGGGGCGCGACGGTAATAGGCGCAATGCGGGCATGTGCACTCCTGCGACTTCCCATTCATGTGGTTGGTATCGTAGGAGCTGTAGAAAATATGCCTAGTGGAACGGCATACCGACCCGACGACGTCGTAACCTCAGCATCAGGAAAAACTATCGAGATAGGCAATACCGACGCCGAAGGTAGACTCGTCCTTGCAGATGCCCTCCATTACGCGAGGACCACATTTGAGCCGGACGCATTGATTGATCTTGCGACTCTGACAGGCGCGTGTGTAATTGCACTGGGAAAGTGGTGCGCAGGAGTTCTCGCCAATAACGAAGCTCTCGCTTCGCGAATTCAAGTCGCCGGCGAGACAACTTCCGAACGGTTCTGGCAACTTCCTCTTTGGGAGGACCATCGAAAATTTATAAAGAGTCATATCGCTGATGTTAAACAAGTTGGAGGTCGCGAGGCTGGCACAATTACCGCGGCAGCATTTCTCTCCCACTTTGTTGGAGACACGCCATGGGCGCACCTGGATATCGCTGGAGTTGCTAATACGGACCAAGCCTCCTCCGGTCAACCTCGTGGAGCCACAGGTTTCGGGGTCCGAGCACTCATCGAATTGCTTCAAAATTGGAAAAAACTGTAGCTTTAAGACAACTCTAAAGAGATTAAGATGTATATCGACCTCCACCCCACGACTTGGAGAGATCTCATCGTTACCTTGGTACTGTGAGCGTTAAACCAACAGAGCAAGAAAAGCCAGTGCCTACGGAAGTCTCAGTAGCTGACCTGGACCCATCGGAAGAGTCAACCAAAGACTCTTTAGTTGACGAAATTCACGAAAGCCGTTCTCGGCACGAGTCTGAGGAACAGTCTAACGCTTTGCCCGTTACTCCAGAACGAGGCTTACAGCCAACTGACCCTTTAGGCCAGTACATGGCAGAGCTGCGAAAACATTCACCCATAACGAGAGAGGAAGAACACAGTCTTGCAGTCAGATGGATTGAGCACGGCGATCGGGACGCTGGCCGTCGGCTGGTTTTGGCCAACCTGCGCTTGGTCGTAAAAATCGCGATGGAGTATAGGAGAAATTGGGCGAGCGTTCTTGATCTCATACAAGAAGGAAACCTTGGCCTTGTCCAAGCTGTCCAACGATTTGACCCATACCAAGGTACGAAATTGTCCTCTTACGCTGTCTATTGGATACGTGCTTACATTCTTAAATATCTGATCGACAATATCAGACTGGTCAGAATGGGCAGTTCGCGTGCAGAGCGCAAACTATTCTTCAGGCTAAACAAGGAAAAGCGCGAACTCGAAAGAAGGGGCTTTGAAGTCGAACCAAAACTTTTAGCTGAGCGGCTCGATGTAACTGAGGATGACGTAACCCACATGGAGCAGAGGCTATCCGAAGGAGAAATCTCCTTTGAAACTCCGGTCTCTCAGACCGAGGACGGAGCAGTATTTGGAGATTTTATCGAAGGAGAAATTCAAGACTCTGAAGAAAAAGTTGCAAATGCGGAACTGCAACACTCCTTTATGGAGCATGTCAAAATCTTTGCTGAAGGCCTCGAGGAGCGAGAGCAAGAGATTGTTAACAGACGAATCCTCGCCGATGACCCTGAAACACTTCAGGACCTGGGACAGGAATTCGGAGTTTCCCGGGAGCGGATTCGCCAACTTGAAAATAAGATAGTCAGCGATCTTCGCGAATACCTCCGGGAAAAGGTCGTCGACTTCGATTACTACTTAGAGGAAGACTAAGTAGATTCTTTCAAAGATTTATCCAGCCGACGATTTAGTCGAGAAAACGAACCAGCCAAAGGCCTGAACGCACTACGTTCGAACCGAGCTAGCCAAACCCTCCTCTCTGCTCTCGATCTTGATGAAAACCGTTTGCACGAGAGAAAGGAAAACATTGGAACCAACTCTACAAAATGCAGGACTAGCCAGTTAATTCGGGCCGCTGAAGGTCCCTCTTCTTTCAAGAGTTTTTCGTATTTCGGCATAAAGTCATGAGAGATTTTGGAACATGACCCTAGTCTTGCATCCGCAACATTGTATAAGATGCGTGCAGCTTTCTTCGAAATCGGTCTTGAGAAGACATCCATATACCAGGAGATCGCATCCTTGAGACAAAACTGCAAGAGTCTTTCCCTACTTGGATTATCTTTCGCCCTTCTGTCCACAATCACGTCTGCAGAAGGACCCGATCACCCCCCCCAAACTACGAAGGATATTTCGTTAGAGGGCACCATAATACGTTGCCGGGTTGCAGATGAACCTTACAGCCGCTCAAGAGGCCTTGCTGGCCGAGAGCCACTCCCCTTAGGAGAAGGAATGCTCTTCGAGTTCGATTACCGAGATCATCACGGATTTTGGATGAAGGGTATGACTTTTCCTATAGACATCATATGGTTCGATCAAGGCGAAATCGTTCACATGGTAAGTGCCGAGCTTCCGAAACCCGATGAGGATCTAAAAATTTACTTGCCTAAACGGCCATCTCGATACGTTCTAGAAGTAGCAGCGGGAACCTTTGCAGCCAATGGCTGGACCCTAGGAACCAAAGTGACCATCCTGAGTGAAGATTAGAAAAGGCACATAGTTAACACCTATCACAAAGCAAAATGTTCTACCAAAAGCTGTCGTTTTAGCGAGAAGGATACACGTACATAATCAGCGCTACCTTTTCATGGCTTCGCCGACCAGGTGTCCAAGCTCAGGCACAACTAGTCTTTCCATAGCAAGCCCAATAGCACCTTTAGAGCCAGGCAATGCAACTATTACTTTTTCTCGTCGAATTCCCGCGATTGCTCGAGAAAGTATTGATGCCGATCCTATCTCTGAATAGGACAACATTCTAAAGATTTCCCCAAACCCCGGCACTTCTCGATCGAAGAGAGGCCTGATTGTCTCCGGCGTCACGTCTCTGGGCGCTATGCCGGTACCCCCAGTTGTTATGACGACCCTTGTCAGTTCTTCCTCTAATGCTTCAAGAATAACGGCATGAATTTTTTCTGGATTATCCGGGACTACCTCTCGACGAGTCGTTCGGTGACCGGCTTTTCTGAGCAGGCTCGACACAAGCGCTCCTCCGGAGTCGCTGCTTAGGGTACGAGTGTCACTAATAGTAATCACAGCGGTTGGCACCTCGCTCGGTGCGTTACCTCTATGGGAGTGAACACTCAATTTTGTAACCGTGGGCATGCGGTATTTCGGATTAACATATTTAGAGCGGCTCCACCATTTCTCATGGCGTATCCTCAATCCAGTATGCGCCATCCTTGGCAAATTCTTTCTTCCAGATCGGCACCCGATTTTTCAACTCATCGATCGACCACCTAGCTGCTTCGAATGCCTCTGCACGATGTGGAGCCGAGGCAGCGACTAGAACTGCTACCTCTCCGATTTTCAGTTCGCCCACGCGATGGGCAAGAGAAACCACAACCCCTGGCCACCGTTCTTCGGCCTCCGTGATAATGCCATCCATCTCCGACAGAGCCATTGGTGTATAAGCCTCGTATTCCAAATATCGGATTTCGTGTCCTCTAGAAAAATCGCGTACCGCGCCCGCAAATGTAACAATACCTCCCAAGCCCGGACCCGAGACTTTGTCTACAACATCCTGCAAAATCAAAGGCTTGCTGGTAATCATCGACCTACTAGTCCCTGAGCCGCCAGAGACAGGTGGTAGTAACGCCAATTCGTCGCCGTCACTAAGAGTCGCTGATTCCTCAACCAACTCATAATTAACCGAGATCCTTAATCGAGTTCCGAGTCTTTCCAAAGATGCAATATCACCGTAAAGAGACGTCCGTAAATCACCTACAGTTGAACCGTCAGCTATTTCTACGGATAGTTCTTTGAGACCAACTTCATCTCGAACAGACCCAAAAAGACGTACCGTTACAT
>DKAI01000110.1 GCA_002450755.1 Deltaproteobacteria bacterium UBA6930 | reverse complement strand
GAGAGACGTTGCCACGGTGGTGCCCCATATTGAAGAAGGCGACCATGAAGCATTGCTCAATTTTGTTTCGGAGGAATCTATTGATTTGGTAGTGATAGGTCCAGAAGGGCCCTTGGCTGGAGGACTTGTTGACAGAATGAGGAACTCCGGGGTGACCGTCTTTGGTCCGAGTGCCGATGCCGCAAGGCTTGAGGCAAGTAAGTCTTTTGCCAGAAGTTTTATGGCCCGACATGGGGTGCCACATCCTTCGTTCAAAGTCTTTGATGACATCGTAGATGCACGTGATTTCGCAGCCACTAAAGACTCTTGTGTGGTAAAAGCTGATGGCCTCTGTGCCGGCAAAGGTGTCTTTGTCTGCACGAGTAGAGAGCAGACCTTGCAGGCGCTTGATGAGCTAATGAATGATAGACGTTTCGGAGAGGCTGGAGACGCGGTTGTGATTGAAGATGTTCTGGTCGGAGTGGAGGCTTCCTTTTACGTTATTACCGATGGCAAGAAGATAGTGACGTTGCCTGCTGCTCAAGACCACAAGCGTTTGTTGGATAATGACGAGGGCGAGAATACCGGGGGTATGGGGGCTTATGTTCCTACACCAACCATTACGGTTGAAACCGAAGCGAAAATTCTCCGGCAAGTTGTTGAACCAACATTACGTGGAATGAGAGATGAAGGAATGGCTTATTCCGGTGTTCTCTATATTGGGCTCATGGTCGATGATAAAGGGGACCCTTCCGTCGTCGAGTTCAATGTTCGCTTTGGCGATCCCGAGACGCAACCCTTGATGCTTTCTTTGGATTCGGACTTAGTACCGCATCTTCTTGCTTCGGCTCGTGGAGATATTCCAACCGATGAACGTCTTGATCACTCGGGCGCGGCGGTCACGGTCGTGCTTGCTTCAGGAGGATATCCGCGTGCTTACGAGACCGGTTTCTCTATCAGCGGCTTGGATGGAGCGGCGCGCTTAAAGGATGTCGTGGTTTTTCACGCCGGAACGAGACAGCACCACGATGGTACCTGGAAGACATCGGGAGGCCGTGTACTTGGAGTAACTGCTCGCGGGAACTCTTTTAAGGAGGCCCGAGAAAGGGCCTACGAAGCATCAGGTAAGATAAATTTTAGCGGACTTCAGTTCCGCCGTGATATTGGCAAATATGTCCAGTAAACCTATTGAGGGCGACGATTCGGATCTTAGTCATCTTTCGAGAGGTGGCCTGTTGGCATTCCCAACTGAGACAGTTTGGGGTCTGGCCGGCAACTCGAAAGACGCTTCTGCTATGAGCCGTCTGATTCAGTTAAAAGGAAGGCCCAGTGGCCAACCTATTTCAGTGCTTGTCTCGGGGAGGAAGTCCCTCGAAAGCCTCGGTGTTCAGGTGACACCTATCCTGAGGGCTCTTTTAAGTTCTTTTTGGCCAGGCCCCCTAACCGTAGTTACCAAAGCGGAGGAAAGGTTTGCGGAGGATATCGGACGGGAAGATGGGGCGATCGGTTTCAGGTGTTCATCCCACCCGATTGCACACCGATTGACCAGAGAGGCTGAGCTCAGAGGGTTAGGCCCACTTACGGCTACAAGTTGTAATCGCAGCGGGGAGCCCCCTGCCTTGACTCGGGCCGAAGCTAGAATTGTTTGCGAGAGAGCGCCACAAGGTTGCACGGCTCGTTTAGTGAACTCTCTGCTTCCAGATGCTTCGGGAGAGCAACCGAGCACCGTTCTTGATGTCACTTCCTCGGTCGTACGCATTCTTCGCGAAGGTGCCATCAAGAAGGAAGACATTTTTAATACAATTGAGGCATCCTGTACACCGTGACTAATATTCTTCCGTTTAAAGGTTTGCGCTTTGACGTCTCGAAAACTGACCTCAAGGATATTCTCGTTCCACCGTACGATGTTGTCCAACCGGAAGAGCGTAGTCTCTATTACGAGCGAAGCCCCTACAACGCAATTCGACTAGAATTGACGAGAGACAAATCTGATGAGGATTTGACAGACTATAGCGAGGTCCGTCAGACCCTCGATAATTGGAGAAATGAGGCGGTATTACTTCGTGATGAAACTCCCCTCTACTACGCCCTGAGACAGCGGTTCCAGAGTTCGGAGGGAGAAAGCTATCAGAGGCTAGGTTTTTTTGGAGCACTCCGTCTTGAACCCTATGCGAATTCTATTGTGCTTCCTCACGAACGCACCTTGGCAGGGCCGAAGAGGGATAGGTTGAAAATTCTTCGTGCGACACAAGCTAATATGTCCAGTGTCATGATGCTTTACGAAGACCGAGAAGATACTCTCTCCTCGGTTCTTGAGCAGGCTCTCTGCGGAGCCGAAGCAGTTAGAGCGATAGACGATTCTGGTATTAATCACACGTTTTGTCCTTTAAGAGATCCGGAGATGATTTCTGAAGTCACTTCTTTTATGGTCAACCGCCAAGTTGTCATCGCAGACGGACATCATCGATATGAAACGGCACTCACATATCGCGATGAAAAAAGAATTAAAGGTTCAAAGGAACCTGATTTGGAACGGCCCTGGGATAGAACCCTTGCTTATTTTACGAACGCTTTTTCGAAGGGGAGTTTGCTTCTGCCCATTCATAGGCTTCTTAAAGGTGTTCGTGTCCCGCATTTAAACGAATGGAAGTCATTATTACCGAATTGGTCCATGCTCGAGGTTCGGCTTTCGAGCCCCGATAACCTAGATTCGATTTTGAATGAGTACTTGTCTCCATTGAAGGACCGTCCTGCATTCGCAGCGGACGACGGAACAGGGAGTCTTTTAATTTTTCACCGGAATTCGAGCGCGAACGTCTCTATTCGAGTAATCCACGAAGAAGTCATAGAAGGAGCTCTAGGTCTAAGTGAATCGGCTGTTCGCGATGGCGCGCTCGGCTTCAAGAAATCTGTGAAGATCGCTGCTCGCGAAGTCCGTGGAGGTAGCGCGGCTCTAGGCATCTATTTGAATGCGTTAACTCCGGACGATGTGTTTCGAGTTACGAGGTCAGGGGACGTGCTCCCTCAGAAATCGACGTTTTTTTATCCGAAACTGCCGTCGGGACTGGTTTTTCGACCGCACGAGGCATGAAAGATGGGCTCCCAGCGTCCTCCAAAAGAGCCGGTTCAAGCCTCTAGTATTATTTCCAAGGTGTTGGAAGATCTCGATTTAGGTCCTGCAGCTCGTGGCTTGAGGATTCAACGGCTCTGGGTTGAAGCTCTAGGTCCTGTTTGGGCTGCTCATGCGCAACCAGGTGACCTTCAAGGCGAAACTCTGGAAGTGCTTGTGGAGTCTTCAGTATGGGCCCAGCAGCTTCAAATGGAGGTCCCGGCTATGCTACAAGGGCTTCGCAATGCCCTCGGCGAGGATTCTCCTTCTGCTATCAGGTTCAGGATCTCGAGGATTCGTTCGTAAATAAAGAATCATATCCTGCTATTAGGCGAACTATCTTTCATTTAAGAGACGTGAACGGTTGACCGGAGTGCAGTGTTTTCTACTCTGACGAGCCCGTCGGGAGCTAAATTGTCCGGTCGGGTAAGGTGCAACAATGGTCAAAATTCGCTTAAAACGCTTTGGTGCAAAGAAACGTCCCTACTACCGTGCGGTGGTGATTGATTCGAGGAAACCGCGCGATGGGCGCGCTCTCGAATATCTAGGCACCTACAATCCTATGACTGAACCGTCAGAGATCGACCTTAAGCGCGAAAGGATCGAACACTGGGTTGCACTGGGAGCTCAACTGAGCCCTCAGATGAAAACCCTTCTTAAACGACAAGTTGAAGCCCAAGTCGTATCTGCGGAGTCATAGAGTAATGGCCGAAAAGGGAACGCCCGAAAGTCTAATAGAGTTTATAGCCAAGGGAATAGTGGACAACCCGGATGATGTTCGGGTTTCTGTCAAGGATGGTGTACACATCGAGCTGGAGACCAATCCGGATGACAGGGGGCGAGTTATAGGTCGGCAGGGCCGGGTCGCCAAAGCTATGCGCGCTCTTCTGGCTGTATCCCGAAAGGGTGCGAAGCACCGCCTTGATATCGTGGATTGAGAGAAGGTGATACTCTCGCCTAATAGCCTAAAAATAAGATGAAGACCGGTTCTCGGGTCTTGTTGGGAAAAGTCGTCGCTGCGCACGGTATTCGAGGTGGGCTCCGCGTGAGGTACTTTGGGGATACGCCGGACCATTTAAGCCCAAACACAGACCTGCAACTCTGTTTCTCGGATGGGTCAGTACAAATCCATAAAGTCGATAAAGTCGTTCCCGGAAAAGCAAGAGAGGTTAGGCTTTTTTTGAATGGCGTTTCCGATCGAAACGTTGCGCAATCATATAAAGGGGCAAATATCTTTGTCTCGAGGCAGGAGACTAAAGTACTGCCAGAAGGCGAGTTTTATTGGTACGAACTGGTTCAATGTGAGGTTGTGACAGGATCGGGGCGTGTTGTCGGCAGGGTAAGGGAACTTTGGGAGGCGGGATCTCAGGATCTCTTAGTAGTTGAATCGGATACAGGAGAAGAAATTCTTCTCCCAACACACAAGGCAATAGTTCCGGAGATTAATATTAAGGAAAAGCGAATTACAGTCGTTGATTTTCCGGGACTTTTAGAGCCTGCCCTTGCGGGTGAAAGTAGGAAGGCCGGAGCGACCAAGGGGGTCGCAAGAAACGGGACTTCCCAGGGTGACGAATGCACCGAATCGATATCCTGACAATCTTCCCTGAGCTCTTTGCTCATTTTTTGCAAATAGGTATTTTAGGGGCCGCTCATAAGGAGGGCAGGTTCAAGATCAACGTTCATAATCTGAGAGACTTCTCGGATGACAAGCATCGAAGAGTAGATGACGTTCCGTATGGAGGGGGGCCGGGAATGGTAATGAAGCCCGAACCTCTCCTAAGTGCAATTGACTCTATTGCTGGAGAAAAGGGCGATAGAACGTGTCAGGTCGTTTTACTTACACCCCAGGGGCAGCGATTCAGCCAGGATATCGCTAAAGAATTATCCGAGACCGATCATTTTGTCCTTATATGTGGTCGCTATGAGGGCGTGGATCAGCGTGTGATCGATTTGGCAGTGGACCAGGAGCTCTCGATTGGAGATTATGTGATGTCGGGTGGGGAAGTGCCCGCGATGGTGGTGGTCGAAGCGGTGTCGCGTTTTGTGCCAGGTGTGCTAGGAAACCCAGCCTCGCTTGAGAACGAATCGTTCTCGGGACACATTCTGGAGGGCCCGCAATATACTCGGCCAGCCGAGTATCGAGGGGAAGCCGTACCAGAGGTTTTGAGTTCGGGAGATCACGCGGCGATTAAGAAGTGGCGAGCGGACAAGGCTATGGAAATTACGAAGAAGAAAAGACCAGATTTACTATTGTCCGGATCACCGGAATGGAAGGAACGAAAATGAGTCTTGTCGACTATGTCGAACAAAAGACCGGAAGAAACGATCTCCCACCCTTTAGACCGGGTGACACGGTAAGCGTGAGTGTGAGGGTTAGCGAAGGAGATAAAGAGCGAACGCAGATCTTCGAAGGAGTAGTTATTCGTCGTAGGGGCGGGGGCGCGAGTGCCACTTTTACGGTTCGAAAAATTTCTTATGGAGTTGGAGTTGAA
>DKAI01000121.1 GCA_002450755.1 Deltaproteobacteria bacterium UBA6930 | reverse complement strand
GTACAACTTCACGAGCGAAAGGCACCACTGGCTTATCTTGAAAGAGTCGTTTGAGCATCCCGCGTTGAAGCCGGTTCGCTAATTGTGGCCAGTCTCTTCTTACGCTCTCTAGTCCTGTAATATGCAGGACACCTTTTCTCCATCCAGCATATCTCTTCTTGCTTCCTTTAGTTTTGTAACGAGTGCGCGGAAAAAACAATCGATCAAATATCATTTCGAGTTCTAAGTTGAGCATCGATTCGACTCCGTAAGTTTCATCGATTCGAGTGCGTATCTCTTCTTGAATTGTTTTCCGCAGACTCTCACCGCAATGCGACTGTAAGGTCACAAAAACTGAGTCAGTATCGCCGTAAAGGACAGTCGTATCGTGTTTTTTGAATGACTCGATAGTCCAGTGCAGAATCTTTTGACCGAATCCTGTAATCGCATTTGCAATTGCGGGTTCAAAAAAACGACATGAAGATGCACCGAGGACACCATAAAACGAATTCATCATTATCTTTATAGCCCTATCGGAGTGACAGTCGTTTCGAGATTTAGCATCCTCACGAGCTTTCATTAATAACCCTATAAGCTCTGGCAGAATGGCATCGGAGCCGGAAAACTTGGCACCATTCGGGGCTTCGACGAAAACGGCATCTTTTTTCCCTAACGCGTAGGCCAGAGGATCGAGGTTAAATGTTTGAATTAAGCTTGGATAGAGGCTCTTGAAATCGAAGAGTCCAACGTTTCGATAGATTCCGGGCTTACTTTCAAGTACAGCTCCACCCGAAAGTTTAAGCGCCTTTTTATGTGGAGTGACACTTGGAGCCACTCTTCCTCGTTTGTTCAGTTCAGGAATGTAAAGTCTATCGAATGAAGCGATGCTACCGTTAACGCGATCCAAAGGCATTCCAGTGAGCCGACTTCTCTCTACGGCGAGCTCGAATAACCCCTCTTTTTCCAGTATGTCCGTGACTAACCGGGCGTCTTCCAGGTTATATTCCGCAAGTGCCTGGGGATCTTCCACGTATTGTCTCTGGAGTTCAATCGCTTTATTTTGGGTACCTGAATCAATTAATTTTCCTCGACCCAAGACCGATTTCGCAACGGTATCGAGCTTATAGTCTGGTAAACGTAACGCCTCTCGTGCGATGGGAAGCGCGTCGAGTGCCACTCTTCCCGGTATTGAACCCCGTGTGCGACCAAGAAATCCGGGGTCGCTATGAATTTGAATCTTCCCTGGAATTCGTCCGAAGCGTTCTTCTACGTTTTGATTTTTGCAAAATTCAGAAAGGGTCCGGAGATCGAAATCTACAAGGTTCCATCCTAGAAAGACGTCAGGATCCAGTTCTTTGATCCGATGAAAAAATGTTTGTATACATTGCTTTTCATCGGGAAGACAAATTGCGCCTTTCACGTCTCGTTTACTTACCAAGAAAACTTCCTCTATTCCGCAACCGACTATGGCAATCGAGAAGAGCGTCTTCGCGTTGGGCGAAGTTTCGATATCAATTGAAAGAGTTCGTAGTCTCGGGCGAATGCTGGGGTTTGATGTGATAAGAGGATTACGGAAGAGCAAGAGGCTATCAAACTCAGTCGGCTTCCCCTGAATCGAAACACCACCTCGGATTCCTCGCGTCATTAGGTATCTGGAAGCAAAAGGTATGTCGGCTTCGTAAACATTAAGATTATCGGAGATGAGTCGATCACGTATGTATGGTATTTCTCGGGGGGTTTTTGCAAGTACCCTCAAAACCTTGCCACCACTAAGGTTTGTGGATTTGACTGGTTCGATGCGAATATTACGATTGCTTCTGATAACTTCAGCATCGTCCTCATCTATGTAAAAAAACGGCTGCTCTCTGTCATCTTCTACTAGGAAGGTTCTTCCATTTTCTAGCTTCCCAAAAACCTGAATAATGGGTGAGTTCTGAAGGATTCGATAGCGAGCTTGCAGTACGAATCCATGGAAGAGCGTTGGTGGCATACCAAGATACCTACCTGAACAAAAGCCGAGCCAGTTCTTTACGGAAGTGCTCTGTTAGTTCGTGGTTTGGTCCCAAAAGTTCAAAAATATCCAACATACGTTTTCTTGCAGCTTCTTCCGAAAACAGCCGATTTTGACGAATTACTTCAAGGAGATTTTCTAACGCCTCCTGATAATGCTTCTCTGAGGCAAGAGCGAGTCCAAGATCAAGGCGGACTTGTAAGTCCTTTGGGTTCTCTCTTAAAGCATTTTTCAGTTGTTGGGTATCTCCTACTGAGGCCTTTGTTCTAATTATTGCAGCTACTCGTTCCGCGTCTTTTTGTTCTGGGGTCCCGAAAGGGATCCTTTCTAATAATTCGAGGGCGGCGGAAAGTTTTTCATCTTTTGCCTCAGGTTCACTTTCAGAAATTAGTTTGGCCAGCCCCAGGAGCGCTGAAGGTTCATTAGGATTTTCCCCTAATGACTTGCGAAAGGCTTCTTCTGCCGCATTCAAATGACCAGAGTCGGCTAGCTCTTTGGCCTCTCGAGCTAGAAACCAGGCTTTGCCTGGAATCAAGTCACTTATGAACTCTCTAAGAATGGTTTCGGGTTGCGCTCCAACGGCTTCTTTCAGTGGTTTTCCTTGCCAAAACCCTAGAATGGTGGGAATACTTTGAACCTTGTACTGCTGGGCCAGATCCTGAGCCTCGTCTACATTTACTTTGGCGAGGATAAATTTTCCTGAGAACTCGTTCGCTAACTTCTCTAGTAAAGGTCCTAGGGTGCGACAGGGACCACACCAGGGGGCCCAGAAGTCGACAACAATTGGAATGTTGTGGGAACGTGTGATCACAAGGTCTGGGAATTGATCTTCCGTGAGGGACTCGACCCAACTTTCTATAGTCATAGTCTGTACGTTGCTCGATTCTTAGCGAACCCACAAGTGGTCCCCGTGGGTACCTTGGAGGATCTCCCGCCTCGGCGTGGAAGAAGACGCGAGCTGAGATACCCTTAACTCGAGAGAGCCTCGATTGTGAAGGCCAGGAGGAGATATATGCCTTGGGTGATTACGAAACTCTGCCGAGATTGCGTGGACCAATCGTGTGTGGAGGTTTGTCCGGTCGATTGTATTTATGGTTATGCTGGCGAAGCATCGGATGTCCCGAATCAATTGTTTATTAATCCCGAAGAATGCATTGATTGTGGGGTTTGTGAGCCCGAATGCCCTTGGGAGGCCGTTTACGAAGATGAGCGAGTCCCCGAGGTATTCTCCGACGACGTTGCAAGCAATGCCCGGGTTGCTGATGAACAGGATAGCTTCGCCGTCCCCGAGGTAGACGAAAAAGATAAGCCTTCGGAAGATCAGATAAAGGCGAATAAAGAAAAGTGGAATCTGAACGATTAGGTAGCGCCTCCGAAGATTTCCTTGGCAGGAAACTTAGAGACCTGAGGATTTCAGTAACGGACAGGTGCAACTTCCGTTGCCC
>DKAI01000052.1 GCA_002450755.1 Deltaproteobacteria bacterium UBA6930 | reverse complement strand
CCAACGCTTTACCAAACTTTCAACTCCAAGAGAAATACTGTCACTCGAACACACATCAACCTTCAGAGGCATTGTTTCATAACCTAATTTAGACAAAGTTGAGGAAGCTATCTCGGCTTTTTCTAAATCACGACTCGTAATGGCTACTCGCGCTCCGTCTTCCGCAAACTTCAGTGCGGTTGCGTATCCTATGCCAGAAGAACCCCCAAGGATTAAAGCTGTTTTACTCACGATCCTTCCTCGAGAAGAAACCTTTTGTATGATCGGTAGTTTGTACACCTCGAGCATGTTTCGTGACAAATTTTCGCCACATCGTTAGTTCTATATCGGGCCTGTAGAGTCGCTCTCTCTTCCAACCATCTTCTTCAGAATAAAATTTCTGTAATTCTTTTCTTGCGAAAGCATCGTCAATTGTAAAATCTTCCACAGTAGGTATTTCCCATTCCTCGTGGGCTCGCCTGTTCATCCATTCGTCAGCCTCGGCTTTATCATTGGTCTTCAGAACGCCAAATTGAAAGTACGTGTGCGAGGTAGAATCCCTTGGAACGTAAGACTCGAAGTGGATCGCTGGGTCAGCCGGCCAGGGGTCAACCTTAAGCATGCAGGGCATCCATAGGCCTACTTCACAGCTATGGGCATATTGTGCTATTTCGTTTAATTCTTCGCGAGATTTTCCCTCTGCAGCGGGAAGTTTTACTTCTACTAGACTTCCATCGTTCATGGGAATTACTGCTTCTTGGACGATGTTCGTTTCAGCAGCCTTACGTGTGAAACCTTTAGGTCCGTCATCAGAATCGAAATAAGTAGTCGTGCGGAGGACACTTTCTTTATTGGATACCCAACCAAAGGACATAGGGATTTCATTTTTTATACTGAAAGGAGACCAATTGTGGATGAATTGATGGCCGGGGTCGTATCCGTTTTCGCACGCTAGGCGCCAATTAGCATCAATCACATAAGGTTCGGCAGAGTAGACTACGGCATCATCGTCTAAAAAGCCTGGAGCAACGTCGTGTCCGACAGGGGGTGGAGAGATATCTCCGACAAAAGCAAACACGACCCCTTTGAGCTCCTCTAGTGGGTAACTTTTGATTTGAACTTTCCCAATCATAGGTGATTCAGGTTCATTCAGAATTGTTCTTAAATTTCCATCGTCGAGATTGAAGGTGAAAGTATGATACCAACAGGTTAGCGTTTCCTTGGTATAGCAAAGTGGCCTTGCTGAAAATCGCACGCCTCTATGTGGGCAACGATCTTCCAAAGCATAAAGTTTTCCATCCTGCCGAGTAAGCAGAATATTTTCGCCTAACAGTGTAATTGCTTTAAAACCACCTTCTTCAATCTGACGTGAGAGGGCAGCTGGATACCAATGATTTCTCAGGCCAAGTTCGGCATCAATCCAGACGTCCCACGGTTTTTGCACCCGATCGGTTTTTGCGCGCTCTTCATCTACCCAGGCTGCTGTTTCTTCCAAAAGATTCTTCTCTATATTACCCACGTGGCCTCCAATTGTGATTCTCGAATACCGATATTCCCCTGATCTTATAGCGAGTATATAGTTTAGGTTAAATGGAAAGAGAGGGAACATATGATTAACGATCCGCCTCAAGAAATACCCTTACGTGCCTTACCTTTGGACAAAACAAGGGAGCTTTGGTACCAAAAAACTTGTGATCTCTTGGATGAGACAAGGCTCACTAATCTTTTACTAGCACTCACTGACATTCATAGCCCTACCGGCGCTGAAGGAGAACTGGCTTCTTACATCACTGATGTGCTACGGAATTCTGGATTCCAGAGCCATACGCAGGAAATGGCGCCTAATAGGGGCAACTCAATTGGACGATTAAAGGGTGCTGGCGAAGGGGCATCGCTCCTACTTTATGAGCCAATCGACACACACATGGAAGCTACAGAGAAAGAAGATTTGCCGTGGGCGGGCGACAAGCTTCGAGCAGATATGATTCCGAGTGGCCAACTTATGAATGATCTAGTAGTGGGTTTAGGTGCATCCAACCCAAAAGGAATGATCGCAACTATGATCGAAGTAGGACGCTGCATACAAGAAGCGGGGCTTCCTTTGCTAGGAGACCTAATACTAGGCTTTGCCGGTGGAGGTATGCCATGGAGCAACTCTAAACGAGGAGAAAGTGGTCTTTCCGATGGGGTAACTCACATGTTACGTCATGGGGTGAGTCCGGATTTTGCTGTGGTAATGAAACCGTGGAATGCTGTGTATTACGAAGAAGCCGGTCTTTGTTGGTTCCGAGTGCTTGTAAAGGGGACGTACGGATATGCTGGGATACCACACGACACACCAGGCTGGGACAATTCTGTAGTAGCAGCCTCCAAGGTTGTTCTTGCACTACAAGAATGGCTACCGGCCTATGTAAAAAAGAACACATCAGGCCAAATAGAACCATGGGGTTGGATCTCTGGCATACACGGCGGTTGGACAGATAAACCTGCTTTTCCAACTGCTCTTACGGAAATTCTTCTCGACCTTCGCATAACGCCGCGCACATCACCGAGCGAAGTTTGTAACCAATTTGAAGAGGTGATCGCCAGTATTCGAAAGAAATTCCCTGATATAGACCTGGAATGGGAAATGTTTGGTGCGACTTCTAGTGGTAGTACGGATCCTGAGAACTGGATCGTGCAATCAGCGATGAGAGCTTGGGAACGGGTGGAAAAAAAGCCGCATGGGCCTTCTCCCTTAATGGCGGGACAAACGGATGGAGCTACGCTAAGGCACCTTGGAATTCCGACAGCGCGTTTAGGCTGGCCTTGGCCTTACGAAGAAGGTCCAAAAGAACTTAGTTATGGACTTGGTGGAATGGGAGTAACCTATATTCCCGATCTCCTTGTCTGTGCGAAGAAGATTATCTATGTGGCCATTGATACCCTTACTAGAACACGCGATGAGTTAGGACTTTAGAGCGGATTGTGGCCCCATAGTTTCGGGGCTGTATAGTGTTTGACTTGCCAGTTCTCTTCGTCAATTTCAAGCCCACCAAAACCATATTCGAACGCAAAACCTGAAGGCGTTTTCAAGTAGAAAGAAGTCATAAGATCGTTCGTGTGGCGGCCAAGACTTAAAATTAACGGAACGTTCCCTTCGAGACATAGGTCATAAGCCCTACCTACATCATCTAACGAGTTGACTTCTACCATTATGTGGTGGAGTTGACCAGGCGGTACTCCTAAGCCTGGATCTACGATCGCAAAAGAATGTTCTCGTGCATTACAATGCAAGAATGCGATTCGGCCTCCACCAAACTCCATAAATTCACTCAATTTAAAACCAAGATGGGTTGTATAAAAGTCTGCAAGTTCATCCGGATCTTCGGCCGTCACTACGACGTGTCCTAGTCCTAAGTTTCCAGTCTTAAACCCACTTATAGGTCTTCCGGCGCTAAAAGGCTCGCCGTCAATGGTTGAACCGTGATAAATCTCAGTTGAGAAACCAGCTGGATCAACAAATTTTACGAAATCTACTACCCTTCGTTGATGCTTTTCCTCGTTATTAGCGAACTCAAGTTTCACTCCAGCCTCCTCCAATAAGCCGCATTGTCTTTCAAAGGAGGGTACATCCGGAACTTCCCAGCCTATAAAACCGAGGCCGTCCAAGTCACTTGGCTGCAGGATGATACGATGTGTCCGTTCATCTAGTTTTAGGTAAAGATTTTCACTTTCTTCGGTCGAACGTATGTCCATCCCAAATATATCAGCAGCAAGCCTCTTCCAGGCTTCCATATCCGAAACATTCAGTCCGATATAACCTAATTGTGTGACGCCGCTTTTCATAAATTTACCTCTAGTTCGATCAGTTTAGAATATCCTATCGTCTAACTCTAAATGGCTTTATTTTTAAATGTTCACAGTACCCTTTCATATAGGGCAAGTTTAGCGTTTGAAAACTCTCGGAAATTTCCTTGTGAAATCGTTTTTCTGATTTCAGCCATTAAATGAAAATAATGATGCAAATTATGAAATGTCGCTAAACGTCCTGCCAATTGATCTTTAATCCGAAACAAATGCCGTAAATAACT
The DNA here is from genome assembly GCA_002450755.1 of Deltaproteobacteria bacterium UBA6930. Classification (GTDB taxonomy): domain Bacteria; phylum Myxococcota_A; class UBA9160; order UBA9160; family UBA6930; genus UBA6930. The sequence goes on along the minus strand of DKAI01000052.1, from coordinate 6,054 downwards.
GCGACTGAAGTTTTGGCAAGTATGGCAAGAGCAGTTTAAATCAGGAGGCTCGTTCGATTCTGCTAAGCGGGCTGCTTTTAAATTCAAACTGCCTTCGGATGTAAACACAACACCGTGTCGACCATGGCGAGTGGGAAGAACGCAATCAAAGAAATCTATACCCCGAGCAACTGCTCGAATAATATCGCTTGGCCTACCAAGCCCCATTAGGTAGCGAGGCTTGTCGTGGGGAACGATTTGACTGGCTTCTTCAAGAACATCATCCCTAAACAAAAGATCTTCTCCCAATCCTAGGCCCCCGTGTGCATATCCTTCAAAATCCAAAGACCCGATATCGTTAGCACTTTTCCTTCGCAAAACGGGGTACTCACCGCCTTGGATTATACCGAAAAGACTCTGGGAAGAATCACGCGCTTCGCGTAAGGATCGTTTTGCCCAATGATAAGTCCTTTTCGTAGCATCTTTAACTTGCGAATAGCTAGGCTTGCCTCCGCCTCGATCGGTAACCGGCACACAATGATCTAAAACCATTGCGATATCTGAATTAAGCGCACCTTGAATTCTTATTGCATTCTCTGGTGTTAGGTCACGCAGTTTTCCGTCTAATGGAGAACGAAAAGAAACCCCATTGTCTGTTATTGTAACCTTAGAGGAGAGGGAAGTGACTTGGAAGCCACCGCTATCAGTTAACCAAGGACCTCTCCAACCAGTGAAACCGTGAAGCCCTCCAAGCTTTCGAACGACGTTCTCTCCGGGTCTTTCATGGAGATGGTATGTATTTGCTAAGACAACTTTTGCTCCGAGTTTTCTAAGATCGTGTGCCGACACACCTCTAACCACGCCATACGTGGCAACGGGCATAAAGGTTGGAGTCGGGAAGTTTCCATGAAAAGTTGCAAAAATCCCGGTTCGTTCATGCTGATAGTTTCCATTTTTAATAATCGAAAAGCGGTCAGTCATTTGATCAACATCGCATCGCCATAAGAATAGAAGCGATATTTCTCTTTTACTGCCTCACGATATGCCGCAAGCGTTTCTTCTTTCCCCGCAAAAGCTGCTACTAACAATAGAAGACTAGAGCGGGGCAGATGAAAGTTTGTCAAAAGTCCATCGATTACCCTGAAAGAGTCACCAGGCTTTATGAATAAATCAGTTTCACCCCTTTGAGGCAGAAGAGTTGCCTCTCTCCTTGCGCAACTTTCGAGGACACGGCAGGTAGTCGTCCCAACAGCAAAGATTTTTTTTCCTCGCTTTCTAGTTTCTTTGATCAATTCGCATGTGCTTTTAGGTAAGTCAAAAACCTCTTTATGCAAAACGTTGTCTTTAAGGTTTTTCGTAGTGATTGGGCGAAATGTTCCTGAGGCAACGTGAAGGATAACATCAGCAGTGAGCACACCTGCCTTCCTTAGCTCCTTATCAAGAACATTGTCAAAATGCAATCCAGCTGTTGGGGCTGCTACTGACCCCGGTGTTTTGGCATAAATTGTCTGATATCGTTCTTTATCGATCGATTCCGAGACACCATTTCTGATGTATGGGGGCAGGGGTACCTCTCCAAAACTATAAGGATCTTGACCATCGAGCTTCAAAAGGACTTCTCCACTTTCGAAAACCTTAAGGATACTACCCGCTAATTCCGAGTTATTGCCTTGTTTTCTTAGCCTAAAAGTTATACCTGCGCGTAATCGACCCTTTGTTTTCACGAGTGCTCTAAAACTCTGAGTGTCTGCATAGGAATTTAAGATGAGTATCTCAATCTTTCCTCCCGTAGATTTATGACCTCGCAAACGAGCAGGGACTACAGAACTAACATTACGGACCAAGAGGTCTCCTTCGTCCAAGAGACCGGGAAGATCGCAAAAGTTACAATGAGACCGACCACCTTGTTTTCGGTCAATCAGCATCAGTCGAGAAAACCTTCGGACTTTGAGAGGGTATTGAGCAATCCTTTCTTCGGGTAGAAAGAAATTGTAATCATCTAAATCTATGATTTTATCGAGCATCACTGTTTTCAGTAAGGAACGTATGGAGCCTTGGCTTTGCGCGTATCGAATCCCAAGAAAACAAAGAGTACCCCGATGCGTCTTGATTTTTGACAAGATCTAATTGCTTCGAAAATTCCGTTGGGTTTTGAGAAAACAACCAAGCTCCGAGACCTATCCAAATCCGATCTGAAAACGGACCACGAATAAATTCGCGAGCGACATAAGAAAAAAGGGCATTGTCCCTCGTATAGAGCATAGGCACAGCCAAATCTACAGACCCGGTTTCGAGCCAACCTCTCCAATCTTGAAAGCAAGACAAATAAGCTCGGTTTGCATAAGCCCAAACAGCGGCTGATACTATTATGTCCGGGTCAGTATTTTTAGCCTCCATTGAAAGTGCGCCCACGAGTTCCGTTAGTTTTTGCCGTCTCCAGTTATCGAATGCTTCAGAGTTAACCAGGAGCTCTCCAAAAGGCGCTTCAAGTCCGGTTTCATCTTTAAAGCGCATTCTTGCCAAGGTTCCGTGCCCAAGGCTAAGACCCAAGCCAAATCGACTTCCTGGAGTAAACGGCATGCTCGCTGGGTAGCGTATGTAATCCAAGTGAATACCGTCCAAGTTTGGGTAATTTTGAAGAAGCTCATTTATTAACTTTTTGAGTTCTAATTTTACAGTAGGGAGAGTAGGATCCAACCAAATCGCCGGAGTATCGATTCGATAGTAATCGGCTTCTGGGAGCGGAAAGTCATAACTCGGATAATCCTTCAGCGACCTTCCCTTATGGTCTACTAGGATGGCTTCGTCGCCAAGTCGATCAAGAAGAGGAGCGTCTAGGTTGGTCGAAAGGGAAAGCGTGTTGAGCCAGGCATGAACTCTAATATCTTTTTCATGCGCGTGTCTAATCAGAGCGGTTAGCGCGTCTCCCCATTCGCTGGCCCATGTATTTTGGTATGGAGTCGAGTCGGCCCTGGTCGATTTGAACCATGCACGTCCACCTCGGTAGACTTGTACAAAGACGTCAGTAATATTCAGTTTTTCCAAATCTAAAAGAAAACCGTCCAGTCTCTCTTTGTTCTCTAGAAGTCTTTGATCTCCTTCTGCCAGTACCCAAAGAGCTCGAGATTGGTGTACTCCGATCGTCTCGGCATTAAGCTTGTACGTAGTTTCTCTGCTTCTGTCGCAGGAAACTAGAAAGAACAAAAGGATAATAATTCCGATCGCCGTTTTGTAAGATAGTTTGGGTTTCACAGTAGGAAACCTAACTGAGAGCTCTTTTATACTCAAACAAAAGACTATTTCGGCCGAGAATGCGTGTAAATACAGGCCTTAACGAAGCTTTGGGTTGAATCGGAATCTGAGCTAAGATAGATTTTTCACGAGGGTGAGGCGTGATCAAAACGACAAGGCTTAAAACCACCAATTTTGCGTGACTTTGGTTTGAGTAGCTTAACAGCAAGTTATTTTTGGAGAGGTTTTCTCCTTCTGTTTTTTATGCTTGTATCAAGTCCGGGCTGGTGCAGGGACATAACGTCTCGAAAAGCACCAGAAATCGAGGCCTTTAGTATCGCCCTTCAGCAGTACAACAAGGGTGAATTTATTCAAGCTTCCGAAGGTTTCCGGAAGCTTGAACACGATTTCCCGCTCCTTGGAGACTTCGCAGCAAAACTGGAAATCGAAGCTCTTATTAGCGAAAACAATCTTGAACAAGCTCTCAAGCGGATCGAGCAATTCCATCAAAAGTACCCACGCTCCCTTCTTGCTGCTCATGTGCTGGAGCTGGAAGGTGATTTGAAGGAATCTCAAAACAGTTGGTTGAATGCGCGTACTTGTTGGGAATTTGCTCTTAAGGCCATGCCAAAAGAAAAAGATACGCAAGCTTCGATTACACTAAAAATTGGAAGAGCCTCCGAACGTCTCGGAGAACTCGGCGTAGCATATTCCAACTATTTACGAGTCTGGAGTCTTTATCCAACATCCTCGCAAGCCAAAGAAGTTGAAGCGGCGCTAAGAAGGGTCGAGAGGGCTCTCCCAACTCTACGACGAACAGGAAAAGACTGGCTTGCGCGAGGGAATTCATTCTACGCTTTGCGATGGAATGACGATGCTCTCAACGCTTATGACATTGCTATCAAAGAGATCACGGAGTCTAAGAAAAATTCCGTAGTCTACAAAAAAGCTCGGACACTCTTTCGCCTTCGGAGGTACAAAGCTGCTGTTGACGTTTTCTCATCTCTAGGAGAAATAGAAAAGGCTCGATTCTGGTTGGCTAGAAGTCTAGCGCGAAGTGGAAAAGTTAAAGCGGCGCTGCTGATTTTCGAAGAGCTTGGGCAGAATGGCTCCAAATTTTTTCGGGGTCGTTCTCAGTTCTTAGCTGCAATACTCCTGGCGGGCGAGGGGCAAAAGTCGATTGCAAAGGAGTACTTCACGAAGCTCTCAAATAAGAATTCGACCTTCGCTAAAGATGCTCTCTGGCGAGCTGCGTGGCTGTCATTTGACGAAAAGCAATACGAGGCAGCACTAGCTCAATTTGAACGTTTAATCCGTCTTCAGAAAGACCCAATCGAGGCTCTCGCACCCAAGTACTGGGCAGCAAAGATGAAACTGCTCCTCGGGAGAACTGAAGGGATAGTTGAGCTAGAGAACCTAGCAAGCGAGTACCCACTCACATACTACGGATGGCGAGCAAACGGAAGTGGATCGGGTAAAGCGCTGCCTAAAAGACAAAGTTCACTTAAAATATCTTCGAAAAACAATCTAAATTCTTTGCAAATTGATCGTGCGAGAGTCCTCCTACGACTTGGTCTTACGAAAGAAGCGCTAGATGAGATATCCAAGGTTAGGCTGCGAGCGCGAAATCTTCGAGATCATATTGGTGTTTCAGCCTTGTTTGCAGAAGCAAATGATTTTTACCGCTCGCATAGAACAATAGTCGATAGTTACGCCAATGTCCTAGGTAGAGGAGTGGTTCCAGACATTGAGAATATGTGGCTTTTAGGCTGGCCGCGCCCTTACGGAAAAAATAAATTTATAAAATCAGACGAAAAAGCTCCGCTGGCTTTAGTTTTTGCAGTAATGCGAGAAGAGAGCGGGTACCGACCTTCTGTAATCTCGCCGGTCGGAGCCCTTGGCTTAATGCAAATTATGCCCGCTACGGGACAACGATTGGCTCGTGATGCAAAGCGAGTAGATTTCAAGAGAGATGATCTCTTTGATCCATCGACAAATCTGAAATTCGGTCGGAGATATCTAACTAATCTTCTAAGAACTTTCGACGATCGTGACTCTGCTGCTATTGCCGCCTATAACGCCGGTCCAGAGGTCGTTAAGAGATGGTTACGGACAAAACCAAAAGTCAAAGATGATCTGTGGGTCGAACGCATCCCCTACGGAGAAACGCGAAAATACGTTAAGCGGGTACTTCGGAGCAAATATACGTACGAAGCTATCTATAGGGATCTCTCGCCTCTGCTTTGAAGATGAACGGATGGGTTTTACAAAACAGACCCTTGGCAGTTTCCAAAACTAGTCTTCCGGTATAGGCTCGTTCACCGATGAAGGTTCTTCTGCCAAGAACCCAGTTCGTTCTGTCTGAACGAGCGGAGTCAATTCCAATTCGGATTCTTCGGTATCGTATTCTTCTGAATCTTCATCATCCTCTTCGGTAGCCGCAGCTCTCGGTGGAACAACGGGCAGACGAGGCTTTTCCTGAGCCCTTTGGCTACCACCACGAGTTGTTTTGGGTCGATCACTTTGATCAGCTTCGCATTTCGGGCAGATAACATCCTCTTTATTCAGGTCGTAAAATTTTGCTCCGCAAGAAAAGCACTCCCATTTCTCACCTAGGCTTGGTTTGTGGACTATCAATTCTTCCCCGCCTGGGAGGCCGGGTCGCACGACAGGCTTGGTCGGCCTCGAGAGACCTCCACGTTTTTTACGTCCAGTCTTCTTTTTGGCTTTTTTGGTTTTCGCTAACTCAGGCACCTGTTCTGTTGTTTTTTTGCCAGGGCTCGTAGCTTTCTTCGCGGTGGCCTTCTTGGCGGGGCTCGTAGCTTTCTTCGCGGTGGCCTTCTT
>DKAI01000061.1:12045-13515 GCA_002450755.1 Deltaproteobacteria bacterium UBA6930 | reverse complement strand
AAGGAGGTGCCTATGCACAGAATCCATGGAGATTGTCATTTTGGAAATTTATTACGAGGTTCGTCAGGCTGGTTCTTTTTGGACTTTGACGACTGCACAGAAGGACCGGCGGTTCAAGACATCTGGATGCTACTTCCGGGGCGAGATTCAGAAGGAGAGAGGCAGCGTCTTTTGCTAGTTAAGTCGTATCGAGAATTTCGAGATTTCGAAGACCGCTGGCTCGCTCTAGTCGAGCCCCTTCGCGGAATGAGATATGTCTGGTATGCCGCTTGGATCGCAAAACGGATTTCGGACCCCGCGTTTCCTAGTGCCTTTCCTCACTTTGGCGATGAGGAATATTGGTTGAGGGAAACTCAGGACCTAGAAGCTCAATTAGAAGTGACTTATAAGGGAAGTGAGGACAACGCGCGAAGTCGTCTTGGTACGCCAGAAGAGGAAACTTTGTCCAATAAGGATTTTTTTTGGGATATGTAGAAAAAGATGGCGAAACGAGGCTGATAAAGTCTGTCGATCATGTGAAAATTGAAGTTCGCGATCTTACCGCCGCGTCAAAATCTTGGTCGAGTTTGCTTGGCAAGGTGCCTGATCAGATCTTTACTGACTCTCTTGCTGGGCGGAAGGGGATGAGGTTTTCTCTCCAACGTGGCGCAATCGAACTTATAGAGGGTGAACAAAACGTTTTAAAAGCACTCGCCTTTATTTGCGCAGACCTCAGAAGTGCCTTATTAGAATTTCATGAACGAGGCCTTAAAACTGGCCCCCTAAAGACATCGGAGCTTGTCTCGGCCAGAGGTGAAAGCTGTATTCAAACAAGTTGCGAGGTCTATTCCAGTCACCGAAGAGGTAAATTTATTACACTCGTGGAGAGGTCGAAGCCAAGTTGGGCTTTTTTGAAGAACTTTTCAAAGGTTTTGTGGCTGGATCATGTAGTAGTAAAAACTTCTGAGCCAGAATTGGCGAAAGCTTTTTACGGTCACGGTCTGGGGTTGCGGCTTCCACTAGACGAGACGTTTCCTCAATGGAAGGCAAGAATGATGTTCTTTCGTACTGGCGGCGTTACCGTTGAGGTTGTTTCTTCTCTCGGTGACTCAGGGCAGGTAGTTGATACGTTTTGGGGCCTGGCATTCCGTGTAACCGGGATTAGTGAGGAGCACGATCGATTGAAAAAGGTCGGGTTTATAGGCAGTGATCTACGAAATGGAAGAAAGACTGGTACGAGAGTGTTCGATTTAAAGAATGCTCCCGCGGGGATACCCACTCTTGTGATAAGTCGAGAGCAATTGGATGGGTAGATTGAAAGATACGGACATCTTAATTCGTTGACGTCCATGGTTGACGAGTACTAGGTTTTCAAGATCCGATGATGAGGAAGAAGACTTTTAAAATGGAAAACGACATCCCTACAAATATTGAGGGCGCGATCCTAGATCTAAAGGACAAAAAGAATGCAGTCATTCTTGCTCACTACTA
>DKAI01000061.1:0-11655 GCA_002450755.1 Deltaproteobacteria bacterium UBA6930 | reverse complement strand
GAGGTTGATCGTGAAGTCATCGCATTTTGTGGTGTGCACTTCATGGCGGAAACAGCCAAGATTCTAAACCCGAAAAGTACGGTCGTTGTGCCTGATCTCGAAGCGGGTTGCTCCTTGGCCGACGGTTGTAAGCCAGAAAAATTTAAGGCTTTCATTGCTTCCCATCCAGGGTCCAAAGTCGTCTCTTATATCAATACCACGGCTGAGATTAAAGCTCTGTCGGACCTAATTTGCACTTCGAGTAATGCTGTGAAAATGATTGAGTACCTAGAGGGCGAAAGAATTATTTTCGCACCGGATCGACACTTGGGACGTTGGGTATCAAAAAAGGCTGATCGAACAGATATGATTCTGTGGCCAGGCGCATGCATTGTCCACGAACAATTCAGTGCGAAAGGCCTGGCAACTCTGAAGATTCGAAATCCGGGAGCTAGAGTTTTGTCTCACCCAGAATGCGATGATTCGGTTCTTGCACAGTCCGATTTTATCGCTTCGACTACGGGAATTATTCGGGAGGCAGTTGACTGCGAGGAAGAGGTTCTAATTATCGCAACTGAGGACGGGGTATTTCATCAAATTGAGAAGGAGCTTAGCGTTAAGGGAAGAAGGAAAACAATTCTTCAGGCCCCTGGCATGGACGAAACCTGTTCGTGTAACCAGTGTCCATATATGCGCTTGAATAATTTAGAAAAACTTTACCTTTGCCTCCGCGATCTATCGCCCCAAGTGACAGTGCAGGAAGAACTTAGATTGCAAGCCCTTCGACCAATCGAACTCATGTTAGAGCTTTCGAAATAGCAGGCTCCGAGATTCTTCGAGGAGTTTATTTGGAATTTAATTTCATTGCCGCGATAGACTCGGCAATAGATACGGTCCTACGCGCGATTTCTGCATGAAGAAGTTCAACCATTTTACCGTTAACAGTAATCACACCTTTGTTCTTGTTTTCTGGCAACTCGAAGGCGGAGACAATTTCTTCCGCCGCTCGAACTTCCTCAGGTAGAGGAGAGAATTCTTCATTACACGGACCGACCTGTCCTGGGTGGATTAAAGTTTTCCCGTCAAATCCCAGCTCTCGACTTTGTCGGACTGAAGATGAGAATCCTTCGAGATTCTTTAAATCGTTGTAGACGCCGTCAGTGATGCCTATCCCGAAAGCACGAGCAGCAAGTATGCATAAAGATAAACTTGTGAGAAGCGGAGTTCTATCCTCAGTTTGAATTAATTGCATGTCCTTAGCAAGATCATTGGTGCCCATGATGAAATTAGCTAGTCGGTTCTCGCGATCCATCGAAACTTCGGCAATCTGTAATACTGAGAGGATAGCCTTCGGTGTTTCTAGCATTACCCAGAGTGCGATTTTGGACTCAGCACCGGAGCTCTTGAATATTTGGTTTAGATTCCTGACGTCGTTGGGGCTGGAAACTTTTGGGACTAAAATAGCGTCTGGTTCTACCTTTATTGCAGATTCAAAATCAGCCTCACCCCAAGGAGTATCCAGGCCATTGATCCGTATCACGAGCTCCCTAGATCCGTATCCACCTTTCTGAATCGCTGTGCAGACACGCTTTCGCGCTTCAACTTTCAAGTCGGGAGCAACGGAGTCTTCTAGGTCGAGGATAAGCGAATCGGCGGGAATACCTTTGGCTTTTTCCAAGGCGCGTTCATTAGCGCCTGGCATATAAAGGACGCTTCGCCTTGGTCGTACGGTTTGCTGATTGACCATCTAATCTCCTATCTGCTTTGCGTTTGGACTCTAATATATAGGCGTAACCGATGAATGGACCAACCCTAGCTATTAACCTTCTCTAACTGATCCCTGCAGAGGGGAATTGGAATAAGGAAAAGCGCTTTTGCTCCGGTCTTGGAGGGATAAATCCGTGTCAAACGCTGCTAATGCACCTTTTTCATCTCGGCAGAGGTAAATGAAAGTATCTCGGGCTCGTGATACTTGAGTCTCGGCTCCGTTCGGTCCACAATATACCTATTGGAAGGAGTTGTATTGTACGAAGAACCTCGTTACTTGCCTGGTGGCGACCGCTACTTGCTGGTTGAACTGGGGAATGAAATGACCCTGGAATTGAATTTTCTGGCGCAAGGCCTCGCGCGTGCGATAGATGAAAGTGGTATGAAGGGGGTTATAGAAACGGCTCCTTGTTTTGCGACCCTATTAGTTCACTATGATCCTGACAAGGTAAGCTACTCGGATTTATGTCGAGAACTTCGCGCGGTGCACTCTAATTTGGGTTCAGTAGATGATATTGAAGTTGAAAGCAGACTTTTTACTTTCGAGACAATGTATCTTGATCCCTGGACTGAAGAATGCATTCGAGACTACTGCAAAAACGTGGTGGAAAAAGAATACGACGCTGACTTCGTTGCTCGGATAAACGGCCTCGAAGATGCTAATCAACTGGTGCGCGTTCATTCGGCGACTGAATACTGGGTCGCCGCTTTGGGTTTTTACCCAGGCGTAGCGTTTACAATGCCTCTCGATCCACGATCAAGGCTAACGGCTCCAAAATACAACCCCCCGCGGACCCAAACTCCCCAAGGAGCGGTTGGAATGGGAGGAGCTTGCACGTGCATTTATCCGGCCGCTACTCCTGGCGGTTATCAGATTTTCGGGCGGACTCCAGTACCTATTTGGGATACGCAGTCTAGATACGATGTCTTTGGAGGAGAAGTTGTTCTCTTCAGGGCAGGTGACCGCAACAGGTATGTCCCAGTTGATCTCGATCAATTTAAAGAGGTTGAGGCGCGCATTTCAGAAGGTACGTACGTCTACAACGTAGCTGAATATCAAAAGTTCTCTCTTCGTCAGTACAAAAGTTGGGTTTCGACTATCGATGCAACGGAACGGTTTTAGGAGCTGATGTGACTATTAGTGTTGAAAAACCTGGAGCACAGACATGTGTTCAGGATTATCCCGGACGTGTAGGGTACTGGAATCAAGGTTTTCCTCCATCGGGACCGATGGACTCTTGGTCTTTTCGCCTCGCGAATCTCTTAGTTGGAAATCAGGAAGGAACCTCGGGGCTTGAGATTCAATTGATGGGCCCAACTTTACGATTTGATGTCGATTCCATTGCTGCTGTTACGGGCGCCGAATTAGACGTCAAGTTGGACGGTCAGTTGGTTGAGCAATGGACCAGTTTTCATGTGAAGGCTGGTCAGAAATTGCAGATCGGAATTGCGAAGCAAGGAGCGCGAGCTTATCTCGCTGTTTCCGGAGGTTTTAGTGCACCACAATTGCTTGGATCCGCGTCGACTTTTTTTGGAGCGGGGATAGGAGGGTTTGACGGACAGGCATTGTCGGTAGGTCAAAAGCTGCCAATTGGTGCCCAAAGAGGAGAACCTGGCTGGACAGTTTTAGAGGAACACCGTCCACCCATCTCTTCTGATCGTCGGTGGGCGATTGAGGTTGTGGCTGGACCAAACGATGATTGGATAGATGATGCGGCACATGAAAGGTTTTTATCGATCGATTGGAAGCTTTCTTCCCAAAGTGGCCGAACTGGTTATCGGCTAGAAGGTCCGGACTGGACCTTTACCGAAAAGGCGGTGGACAAAGGACCGGAACACGGTTCGGAGCCCTCGAACATTCTCGATCAGGGGTATCCACTCGGTGGAATAAATTTGGGAGGTCAAACGCCAATCATTTTAGTCAACGATGCCCCAAGCATGGGGGGTTTTATTTGTCCCTATACTGTTCCGAGTGGGGCATTTTGGAAGTTAGGACAATCAAAACCGGGCGACCTTTATCGTTTCACTCTGCGGACTGTTGAACAAGCGCAGGACCTCAGACGCATGGTGGACTCGCATTGTAACTCTTCTCATCTTCGTGAGATCTGAGCGCGTATCTTATTCTAAATAGTGAGATCTTTTTTTAAGTATTAGATCCCTGTCCAAGGAAAAAATTTGAGTTTTATTCCATTCGTCCATTTTGGCCTGGTCACGTTCGAATTTGTGGCCCTTAAGTCGCGTTTCCACAACACCGAGATCAGGGCGACCAAGGAAGTCTTTTTTTGAAAGAATTTCAGTCTCGGCATAGACGGTTTCACCCGAGAAAAGGGGTGCGGAATGACTTCCTGTCTTATAGATCAAGTCTCCGATGGCATTATCTCCGATATCAGGACAGGAGAGGCCAAGACAAAGAACAAATGGGATTCCTCCATAAATTATTAACTTCCCTCCAACGTATTGCTCTGGATTTTTCTCGATCATATGTTTGTTGCAATGGACCTGGCTTGTGTTGTCGAGAATCGCCGTCATATGAATGTGTTCGTCTGTAACCACCCGGCCACGGGAGTGCTCTATTAGTGTCCCAGGCTCAAAATCTTCGAAATAGCTATCTCTATTTGTGAGATGTGAGATGTTAGATCGCTTTATAGACTCACTGTAGGCAGGGAGTGATGGTTCGCATTCGATAGTGTCACCATCTATTTGACCAGGATGAACCTCTGCATGCTCTAAATTTTTATAAACTTGTACTTTGCGTTCCCAGGTCGCGACGATAGCCTCATCATGGTCACCGATATTTTTACAAGCGGTCGACTGAACATGAACGATTCCCAGGTTAGGTCGACTTTTGGAGGGACGTACGCCGAGGACTTTTGTTTCTACTTCTATAGTATCGCCTATATAAACTGGCGAACCGAACCTCATGTTGATGTACTCGAGATTTGCTCTAGCATTTTCTGAAATATCTTCGACGGTCTGACTAAATGCAACCAACATCACGAGGCCAGGAGGGCAGACTAGATCCCTAAAACCCAACGCCTGCGCATAGCGTGAATTTTTAGAGAGCGGATTTGTCGTCATCGTATATTCAGTGAAGGTCGTAAATATACCTTCGGTAATCGTCTTCCCGCCTTTATGGCGAAAGTGCTGACCGGGACGAAAGTCTTCCAGAAAATTTCCAGTAGTTTTGGAAATTCTATTTAGTTTTTCACTCACGTTCTACTCCTCTCATAAGTGGGCTGAGATATAAGACTTCCTGTTTACCCTATTCGCCCCTCTCGCGTTTACAGAAGTCGTCAACAAGAGATTGAGGACCGGCAATCATGAACTTTTCAATCAATGGATTCGCTTGATTGTAAACGCGATGTTCGCCATTAAAGTCCGTGTATATTCCTCCCGCTTCACGTATTAGGAGATCGCCTGCGCAAACGTCCCATTCGTTTTTAGGAGCGAAAGAAATATTAAGATCCGCATCACCACATGCGACACAAGCAAGTTTCCATGCGATAGATCCCATCGGCGTTATAGAAGAGAACCAGTTCCTGTGCCTGTCAAATTTGCCTCTTTCGATCTCGGTCCTACTGGCGACCACATGGGCCATATTCAAGTCTTGCGTTTCGTTGACCCGGACCCGTACACCGTCCTTGAAAGCCCCGGCATTCTTGGAAGCCCAGACACTTACGCCAGTTGCGGGATTCTTGACGGCACCGACTACTGGCTCGCCAGATACCGAAAGAGCGATTGACGTGCAGAATTCCGGGATTTTTCTCGTAAATTCTTTGGTGCCATCCATTGGGTCGATTATCCAGACTCGTCTTTTAGTCACTCTTGAGGGGTCACCTACCCACTCTTCGGAAAGAATTCCGTCATTAGGGAAGTTTCTGTTTAAAATATCGCGTATCGCGGCGTCAGCTTCTATATCAGCCGCCGTAACAGGATCTCCTTTTGCTTTTTCCCAGGTCTTGGTCCCACCGGCGTAGTGATTTTCGAGAATATCCGAAGCTATTGCTGCGGCTTGCTGTGCGATTTGGCATTCGTTTTCGTAGTTCATGGACTGCGGAGTATACTCATAAGCGCCAAGGACTAAAGAGGAGGCGACTATGAGTGGTTCTGAATTTGATCAAGGATATTGGATAAGTGGCCAAGGAAGGGACTCGCGGGCTGGTGTGGTCATGATTCCCGATGTCTGGGGCCTTTCGGATCACTACAGGTCGTTAGGAGAAGGCCTCGCGAACGAAGGTTTTATGGTATTAGTTGTCGATCCGTATCGTAAGACTGGCTTTCAAGAGATTACGAGTCCCGAAGAAGCTCTCGCTTGGATTGACAGCATTGATGATAATCTCATGCTTGAGACTCTTAACGAAGGAATCGACTTCCTGCATGTGAAGGGGTGCTCACGTGTAGGTATCACCGGTTTTTGCATGGGTGGTCAATACGCGTTATTGGCTGCTTGTTCGCTCGGGGGTTTGTCAGCTTGTTCGCCGTTTTACGGAATGCTCCGTTATGCGAATGGACTAGACAGATCGAAAAAACTGAGATCGCCTTTGGAGGCAGTAGAGGATCTCTCTTGTCCTCTGCTGGGGTTTTACGGCGATCAAGATCCGATAATTCCTGTCAGCGATGTTCTCGATCTTGAGCAGAGGCTGTCCAATATCGAGCAAAGAAGTTCTATCAGACGCTATGCAGAAGCAGGGCACGCCTTTATGAACGACACGCGACCCGACATGTATTCCGAAGAAGCCGCGAAGGATGCGTGGCCGCGCTTAATTGATTTTATGAAAATAGAGTTGCAACTTAAGAGCTAGTTAGAAAGAGGGACCATACTTGCTCAATGACGTACGTGAAAGTTTAGTAATCAAAAACTTACAAGAGTAATTTTCAACTATGTAGGCTGCTCCATTTTTTCGTACCGATTCTCCAAAATATTTTAAATAGATATCGTTTGGTGTATATGTTGACGACTTAATAGTGACGTTGCGTTTTTTACTTACTTTCAATCACTGTTAGGAATTGTTCTCCTGTTGTGTAATTATTTAATCGAATCTTTTGAAAACTTTATATCCATACACTACCAACTAAGCTCATTAGCTATAAATGCTCGGCCCTCAGGTGTGGTCGGACATTCAAAAAAAGTTTTTGACAAGGTTCGTTCAAGAATTCGTCCTCGGTGGAGAAAGATAACTTCTCCTCCCAGACGCTTTACCAAGCCAAGATCGTGAGTACTCATAACAATCTTATGTTTGTTAGTAACAATCGCCGAAAGAGTCCTTTCAACCCAAGAGGAAGTCCCGGGGTCAAGCGAGGCGGTTGGTTCATCTAGAAATAAAACTTCTGGTTCGGTAGCCCATGCGCGTGCGATAGCTAGACGTTGTTGTTCTCCACCCGAAAGGTTTCTTGCTGCCTTCTCCGCTATCTTCTCCAGCCCCGTGGCTTTGAGTACCTTTTGAATTCGATCTTTCCGTTGTTCCTTGGAAAGCCCCGAAGCGCGCAGAGCATAGTCGATGTTTGCTCGCGTACTCCGCCGCAATAGCACAGGGCGCTGTAAGACCATGGACTGATATCGGTAAGCATCGCCTGCATTATACCCAAGCCAGCTTATGGTGCCCTGAGTCGGCTCTATCAGGCCATGGCAAGCCTTCAAAAAAAGCGTCTTTCCAGAACCATTTGGACCTAAGAGAAAAGTAGGCTCACCCCCTTTTATTTCAAGGGTGTTCGTTCTCAAAAAACAGCGTCCCAAGAATTCAATAGAGACTTCTCGGATGGAGAGTGGCAGAATTTTCTGAGTTCTATCTAATTTAGGCACGACCAACCTTTGCTAACAACTGGGCAGCAACGTTAAGACTTAAAGCTAGAAAAATTAAAATAATTCCTAAGCTTAAAGCCATTGTCAGATCTCCTTTGCTTGTTTCCATCGCGATGGCGGTTGTCATGACACGTGTTAGGTGTGCGATGTTTCCGCCAACGATCATCACTGCTCCGACTTCGGATATGGCTCTTCCGAACCCCGCCAGAAGAGCTGTCAATAACCTGTATCGTCCTTCATGTAATAGGGTAAATAGGCAGCCTATCTTTCCGACTCCTAGCGATGTTAGTTGCTCTTCGTATTCCTCCATCAGGTCTTCCACCGTTTGCCGGGTAATCGATGCTACGAACGGAGTGACTAAAATAAATTGCGCGATGATCATCGCGTGGCTCGTAAATAGCCAATCCAGCCCACCTAGAGGACCAGATCTAGAGAGCACGAGATAGACGGTTAAACCCACAACGACCGGAGGAAGTCCCAACATTGAATTGAGGAGAACAACCAGAATATTCCTTCCTGGAAATCGTCCTGAGCCAAGAAATGATCCTAACGGTAGTCCAATTAAAGAAGCAAAGAACAACGCAGTTAAGCTTACTCGGAGGGAGAGAAAAACTATTTCTAAAAGGGCAGTGTCTCGCTGAATAAGTAGTAAAAATGCACCGCCGAATGCGTCGCGAATTTCTTCCATTACCTACGCCATTTCATAAGATCATTCGGGTCTTGAACGGGTCCGCGAGAACTTGTTTCCAAGCAAATGTACGCAGTTGCGTTCCCATTCAAAGCAAAAGGTGATTCCAGGAGGCTTGGATCGATCATTTCTGGTATCTCTAAACTCGGGCTTACAATTATTATGGCTTCGTCGGGTTCTAGCACTGAGCGTGATTTATCCGCCAGCTTCTGTGTACTTAAATCATTAAATTCGCCCACGATTACTGCGGTAGAGAAACCCTGTTTGAGTCCTGCTATTGCTCTTAATAAAGTAGGGAAGGCCTCTGGTTTTCGAAGAACCTCTTCTCCCCAGGGATACCAGTCAATAGGGTTGTCCACGTGCTGCTGTAGATACGGACTGGTTTCGCCTTGTAGCCGGTTTCGAGGTGTCACGTTGAGTATAGTAACCGAGGTCACGATGTGGCGGATGGACTTTACTGAATTGACTTCTTGCTCCATTTTTACGTAGATCGCTAGAGGGAGGAAAATTGGATTCGAACGACAAATCGATTAGAGATGCTCAGGAGTATCTTCTTTCCGCTGGTACCCCACTCCTGAAAGGTTATGCGAATGTGCTCCTGAACACCTCCTCTGTTGATTCTCTTGAGCGGTGGATCAGAGATAAAATTTCCGAGTTTTCATTCTCAGAAACTGTGGAAGCGCTTGAGATTCTGGATTCCCTTGCGTATCAAGACTGTCCGGCAGGTGAGCTAGCCATAGCTCACTTAATCGAGCTTCAAGATGAAGACGGGGGATGGGGGAAGCAGCTTTCAATGATGGATCGCTTGAGCCTTACCGGACAGGTTGCTGGATTGCTCTCTAAATCGCCGTTTTCTCCCGGTCGGAGTTTGAGAGCTGCGGATTCTTTTTTTGAGGACCAATGGTCGGAAAAGAGAGTGCGTTCGGGATCATTGGTTGACATAGACGTTTATTTTCATTGGCTTGCTAACTATCCAGGCGAATTAGCGGATGAAGCTTTGCAATGGTGTGGGAGAGAGCTTACAAAGGGTTTTCATTTGGGTAACTTCGGTCCCCTAGCCACCGGAAGAATTTTTGTGCGTTGCGGCGCGAGAGCCCTTCCAGGAGCCTCGATTTCTTCCCGTGAGGTGTGTGAAAAACTTATAAAGACTCAACGCAAAGACGGTAGCTTCTTTGAGCCCCATATAGGTTCGGAAGTCGCATCGACGGGTGTTGCTTTGAGTATCTTTTTTAATTTAGGTTAAGAGGAAGACATGTTGAATCTTGGGTTTATACATGAGGCTATTGCGGAAAAGTTGGGTAACCGTGAGTGCCTGGTATTTCGAAATCGAAGATTTACTTGGGATGATGTTAGTGATAGGACGCGGCGCTTGGCGGCAGTACTAAAAGAATATAATCTCGGTTGTTATCGAGAGCGCCGAGATCTGAGGGGATGGCAGTCCGGACAAGATCATTTGGCTCTTTATCTTTATAACGGAAATGAATATTTAGAGGGTATGCTTGGTGCTTTTAAGGCACGGGTAGTTCCTTTTAATGTTAACTATAGATACGTCGAGGATGAGCTTCTCTATGTACTAACGAATGCGTCTGCAAAGGCTATTATTTATCATTCGACTTTTGCTCCTGCGTTAGATTCAATTCGAAAGAAACTTCCACACCTGCGTCTTCT
This sequence comes from Deltaproteobacteria bacterium UBA6930, assembly GCA_002450755.1. Classification (GTDB taxonomy): domain Bacteria; phylum Myxococcota_A; class UBA9160; order UBA9160; family UBA6930; genus UBA6930. The sequence continues at coordinate 1,753 of DKAI01000061.1, read as the reverse complement.
GTTGCAGGTCGCCGATGAGTCGAATAACGAACTTTTGTCAGGAGCGCTTGACTATGAAGTGGCATTGAAGGAGGCCAAGCCACGAGAACCAGAGAACTTGTCACCTGATGATCTTTACATGCTTTATACGGGTGGTACAACAGGCAAGCCGAAAGGAGTTATGTGGCGTCAGGAAGATATTATCGCTGCAGCTTTACTTCCAAGAAATTGCGAACCTAATCTGAATGCAATTGTACAACGCGCTCTTAAAGGAGGGGTACGTTCGTTACCCGCACCTCCCTTCATGCATGGAGCTGCTCACTGGATCGCATTTAATATGTGGCATATCGGTGGAACAGTTTTCGTTCAATCGAATACGAAGAAACTAGATCCTGAGGACATCTGGGAGACAATAGAAAGAGAAGGTATTACAGCCTTGTCGATTGTTGGAAATGCATTTGCCACACCTCTTATCGATGTGTTTAAAAATCGAAATTATAATGCGGCAACCCTGCGCTTGATTACTACCGGGGGAGCTATATTGTCGTCATCCGCGAAGGCTGCATTTCATGAAATACTCCCCAATGTAAAAATTTTGGATACTTTAGGATCTTCAGAGAGCGGCACTCAGGCGAGTCAAATGTCAGAAGCAGGGAAGGGATCTGAGACGGCTAAATTCGCAATCCTGGCAGATAGCGCGATTCTTAATGATTCCCTAGACGACGAAGTGAAAACGGAATCCGGAGAAGAGGGGTGGTTGGCCCGTCGTGGCAATGTTCCACTTGGCTATCTCGATGATCCTGAAAAGACAGCCCAAACCTTTCCAGTAATAAACGGCACGCGTTACTCGATCCCTGGAGACCGAGCAGTTGCAAAAGTAGGAGGGGATATACTCCTTCTGGGACGTGCTTCGGGTACGATAAATACTGGCGGTGAAAAAGTATTTGCTGAGGAAGTAGAGGAGGCTCTAAAGGAATCCTCTGAAGTCTACGATGCAGTAGTTATCGGAATGCCAAATGAAAGGTTCGGGCAGCAAATTACTGCGATTGTGCAACTGCGCGAGGGCATCGTTTCAGGAAAAGAAATAAAAAATCGTTTGTCGAGCTTCGTGCGTACGGTGTTGGCCAGCTATAAGGCTCCTAAGGATTACATTTTTGTAGAGGAAGTCGTTCGTTCTCCAAGCGGTAAAGCTGACTACGGTTGGGCAAAGCAGATTGCGACCGATGTGTCAGGAACTAACGATTAAGATCGATTACGTGTGGTAGCATATGTATGGAAAAAACTTAAAGAGGGTTTTGATTTGAATGAACTAGTCCTATCAGAAGATCGCGGCAGGGTACGCGTTCTGACACTTAACCGTCCCGAAGTCTTAAATGCTCTCAATCCGGCTATTGTTGAAGCTCTCGCGGAGAGGATCGAGGATGTAAGGAATGATTCCAACGTCTTGGCTTTGATTTTAACAGGCTCAGGGCGCGCTTTCGCAGCGGGTGCCGATATAGGTGAGATGCGCAAGATGACTCCCTTGCAAGGTGTTGAGTTTAGTCGACGAGGCCATGAGGTACTAGGAGCAATGGAAGACCTCGATATTCCCACGATTGCTGCGGTCAATGGATATGCTCTAGGAGGAGGGTGCGAGGTGGCTTTGGGCTGTGACTGGATTTACGCCTCTGCGAAGGCGCGGTTTGGTCAACCTGAGGTTAATCTCGGACTAGTTCCGGGCTTTGGAGGTAACACCAGGCTGGTGCGCCGTGTGGGAGTAGCTTGGGCCAAAGAA
>DKAI01000176.1 GCA_002450755.1 Deltaproteobacteria bacterium UBA6930 | reverse complement strand
GAGAGAGTTTCTGATGCGAGCACAAAGATGAAGAAGCAACTGATGAAGACCATACCCATGAAGCGCATAGCAAAACCCTCTGAAATTGGAGATACCGTTGCTTGGCTCTTATCGGACAAATCTTCGTATGTCACAGGCATTTCTGTCCCGGTGGATGGCGGTTGGACAAGTCAATAGTGATTGAGAGACCACCCTTGGAGAAAAGTAAAAGATGAGCCTGTCTGAAGAAATTCGAATGCTACAAGACTTAGTCGAACGCTTTGTTCACGAGCAAATATTTCCTTTGGAAAGCAAAATATTAGAACGTGAGCAGAGAGGACAACAAGGGCTTATAGAACCTCTTGAGCTCAAAGCGCTTCATGATAAATGCAAAGAAGTCGGCCTATGGGGCCTCGATGTACCTGAGCATCTAGGAGGAGCAAATCTTGGTGTACTAGAAAAAATGGTTGTTGGAGAAGAACTCGGACGAACCGTTGCACCATTCGTATTTCCTCCCGATTCCCCAAACCTTCATATGATGCTTGCTACAGCTAACGATGATCAAAGAAAAAGATATCTAGAACCTTATGCCCGAGGTGAAACGATCTCCGCCATCGCAATCTCCGAACCTGGCGCAGGCTCAGACCCTGCCGGAATGACTACAAAAGCTATCTATAAGGATGGTCGATGGGTCTTAAACGGTCGAAAGATTTGGGTTAGCCGAATGCCACAAGCGGACTTTACGATAGCCATGGCTGTTACCGATCCCGAAAAAGGCTCGAGGGGTGGAATCACAGCCTTTTTAGTAGATAAAGACGCCGTAGGAATGAGAATCGGTCAAGAATTTCCAATGCTTGGAGGACATCGTACATACGAAGTTATTTTCGAAAATTGCGAACTTCCGGAAGCTCAAGTTTTAGGAAAGATTGGCGATGGATTTGGTCCAATGCAATTACGTCTTACCGTCAGACGCCTAGAAATGGGAGCCACTTGTGTTGGAATCGCTCGCCGATCGCTTGATATGATGCTCGCACACGTAAAAGATCGGATTACTTTCGGCGAAAAACTTGCTGATCGCCAGGCTATACAATGGTGGATCGCTGATGCCGCCACAAAGATCCACGCAACCCGCTTGATGGTACACGATGCGGCTCGAAAAGTTGACGCAGGAGACGATGTAAGAACTGAAGCCTCCATGATCAAGGTCTTTGCTACCGAAATGGCCACAGAAATTGTTGATCACGCGATGCAATCCTTTGGAGCAATGGGTATAGCGAAGGAGATGCCTTTACAGCTATTTGCCCAACAAGTCAGAGCCGCACGTATTTACGAAGGGCCAACAGAGGTTCACAGGTGGGTGATTGCTCGCCGCCTTCTTAAGGGCAGCTGAATTTTCCCTAACGTCGCAATCAAATTAGTGCGCGTAACTCCGATTGCGTATGTCGAACCCCACCCACATAAGTATCTTCCAGTTTCCGAAGATCTGTAACATCACTTGTGGGGTCGCCATTAACTATCAAAAAGTCTGCTCGGTTTCCTTCTTTTATAATTCCAATCTCATCCTCGGATCTGAGATACCGAGCCGCAGTAGACGTCACTGATTTAAGCGCTCCAACAGCTCCCATCGAATCAGATAAAAGTTCAATTTCGCGAAGTAGCGAAAACCCCGGTGGTGGGAACGGTATTGCTCCACAATCCGTTCCTCCAACCACAATACCTCCACGCTCGTGAAGCAGTCTAGTTACCTCTTGATGTTTCTCTAATGCACCTGCTCCTTGGCTTGCCTCAAAAAACCAGTTGTGGATATCCCAGTCGGGCCGATCGCCCATTTGCTCAGCGATGGCTCTTTGCCTCTCTCGTACAACCTTGGGTATCAACTTTCTGTCCGGATCTTTCATTGCTCCATCAATACCAGAACGTGACGTCCAGAGAAGATCCAGTGTTGAACCCATATGTACTTGTTTCTCGACCATCGAATCGAACCACTGCGTAGCTAAGCCCGCATTCAAATCAGCCTCTTCCCAGCCTTTTAGTGTTTTTGTCCAGAATGTGGGATCCATCATTGAGGCGCCTACACCAAATTGCATGTCCAAGGCACAGAACTCGTTATAAGGGGAAATCCAAACGTGCTCTAAGCCATCTATTCCTGCCTCGATAGCTTCAAGTGAATGAGTCCAACCCAAATGCCCGGTAACCGGAAGGCGTTTATCAACAAAGCGAATAATTTCCGTCGCAATATCGGGTGTTAAAGAGAAGTAAAGTTTTATCCCATCTACTCCTGCGGCAATAAGATTACCAACGATTTCAGGTACTGCACCGGGAGCTGGTACAGCCTGCAACATGGGTTCGAACGCTGGTCCCCCTAAGCTTGGAGTGCTTCCGTCTAATAAGGGTCCGCATACAAAAAGACGCGGACCCAACAAAGTTCCATCTGCTATTCGCGACCTGAGGTCCAAAACCGCTCCCAATGCTCCTCCTACATCTCGCGCACTGGTGACTCCGGCCGCCAAAAATAAAGGTAATGCTTCCTCTCCTATCAATGTCGCATGAACATGGGTGTCAATTAGTCCCGGCAAAAGGCATTTTCCTGCCAAGTCTATAGCATCGTATCCTTCTGGCACGGAGGATCGCCCCTTCACTACCTGTCCAATTTTCCCGTCAGATATGCAAACAGACATGTCCTCGCGTAGACCTTCAGAAATACCGTCGAAAAGACGTGCCTTTTGAAAAATTATTTTCTTTGTCATACCGCGTCCTCTTCTATCCGGAATAGGATTTGTTTAAACTACGCTATTCCTTGTGACATAGTATCATCTAGTCTAAGCACTAAAGGCAAGAAATACGAGGAGACCACTCAATGATAAAATGGGAAGAACAAACTCTTCGATCACTACTCTTCGCACCCGGTAACCATGAGCACCGACTAGAAAAAGTAGGCACTTTTGGCGCCGATGGGATCGTCCTTGATCTCGAAGATGCTGTCCCGGAGTCCGAAAAAGACAATGCGAGAGAGCTTGTTCTAGGTGCTTTGCACACATACAACAAGACTCCCGTCGTATGCGTACGGGTGAATAGCCATGAGACCGGGAGAATGGAAGAGGACATTATTAAGATCGTTCATCCGGAGCTGAATGCTATCATGGTTCCCAAAATTGAATCTGTGGATACTCTCAAAAGATGCGATGCGCTTTTGTACGCTCTTGAACGAGAACGGAACCTACCGATAGATTCTATCAAATTAATAGGCCTCATCGAAACACCGATCGGACTAATTCAATGTGAAGATGTTACAACTCAGTCTCCTCCTCGTACGATAGCACTGGGCTTTGGCCTCGGAGATTTCTCCACCGCAATGCAACTCGATTTAACTGTTGAAGGCGACGAGTTGCTTTACGCTCGAAGCCGTCTCTTAACTGCATCACGTGCCGCCGGCCTTCGTGCACCAATAGATGGACCTTTTTTAGACATTACCAATAAAGATGGGCTCCTTAAGAATACTCAACGCTCTAAGGCTCTCGGATTTGAAGGTAGAGTTGTAATTCATCCCGATCAGGTAGATATCGTCCAGAAAATTTACTCGGACGTCTCCGAAGAAGACGCTCGGCGATCGGAACTCATTGTTGAAGCCTTCGAGAAAGCCATAGATACTGGTTCTGCGTCTATACAAGTTGAAGGGCAATTCGTGGACGGCCCGATTTACGAAAGAGCGCTACAAAAAGTACGTTTGTTCCGTTCCAAATGATCTCTAGTTAATTATAGACTCTGGTGCGGGCCGCGGAGTATTAATTTACCTCTACCAGGTTCTCCCATAACTTCTGAACCTTGAGCTACTAATTCCCCGCGACTTACAGTGTATCGGGGCCATCCTTTTACCAACCAGCCTTCATAGGGTGAATAATCGCACCTAGTCTTAGTCTTCATACTATCGATAGTTCTGACCTCATTAGGGTCCCAAACAACGAGATCAGCATCTGCTCCAATCGAGAGGCTGCCTTTTCTCGGATAAAGACCAAAAAGCTTGGCGGCGTTGGTTGACGTGAGTGCTACAAATTTCTCGAGAGTGATCTTCCCTTCCAATACACCGGAAGAAAACAACATAGGCATATTCGTCTCTAATTCGGCTACCCCTGGAAGCAGCGTAGTGGCATCTCTTTTGGAGTCCAGTTTGTCGGCTAGCATCCAAGGAGCGTGATCTGTAGCTATCGTATCAACATCTCCAAAACTTAATCCTGCCCATAGACGAAAAACGTCTTCCTTTGAACGAAGAGGGGGAGCACCTGCATACCGAGCCCCTCCTTCTTCCTTGTACTTTTCTTCAGTTAGGTGCAGATAAAGAGGGCGCGTTTCGACAAAGGTCTTAATACTCCGCGCTCGTCCCTCTGTGCAAGCGCGAAGTGCTTCGCCGCTTGCTAAGTGGACAATGTAGACAGGGCAATCGGTGGTTTCCGAAAAAGCTATTGCTCTTCGGGTTGCTACGGCCTCGGCGTGAACAGGCCTTGAATGGGGATAATGTTCTGCACTTAAATCTCCAGATTCTCTTAGTAAGTTGCAACAACATTCCATTATCGCTGCATCTTCGCAGTGAATTAGCGCAATCCCCCCAGAGGATCCCACTGATCGCATGGCTTTCAAATAAGAATCAACCTGTCGGTCGAATCGCCGAAAAGACAAAAAGAACTTTATCGAAGTATGACCTTCAGCATGGAGTGCAGGTATCTCTCGTAGGTTCTCGTCATTAGGTTCCAACAACACAGGATGCAAGAAAAAATCAGCGCGAGCGAGCTTCGAAGCTTCCGCTCCATCGACATCTATTGCCGTTCTAATGCTCTCTCCTCTTTCAGGGAAGCTTATATTACCGACGCTTGTGACTCCTCCTGCTAGCGCAGTTTCTGTACCAGAATCAAAATCATCAACCCATTTCCAACCGCCTTCTTCTCGGGTCGGCGGAGTTAAATGCACATGAGGGTCCACACCTCCTGGAGTCACGATGCAATCGGTGGCATCCAAAACACGGATACATTCCTGCTCGGGTATGGAATCAGAAATCCTAGCTATTTTCCCTTCAAGAATTCCAATATCAGCATTGCTTCTGCCACCAGCTGAAACTAATAGGCCGTTCTTTATTAAAAGGTCCACGCCTTACCTCTGTCGCTTGCGAAATTCGTTCTCATAATTTCGATATCTTTTGATTGTCGTGAAGCTTTTCAATTCGGAATTTAAGCTTGTTCTCTCTCACCCTAACACGTATTTTTTCCTTCTTTGAAGCATCACGTTCGGTCCCTTCATTTAATAGGCTTAAGGCCCGCGTCATCTGCACTTACTCTGGCAATGCCAGCCCAATCAAATTCTTCGTATCCTCGAGACAACCCAGTCAAAATTCGATCTCTAACTAAGCTTCCCAAGGGCAAAGGAACTCCTTTCCTTTCACCGGCTTCCAGAGCTAAGCCCACATCCTTTAGTCCCAAAGGTAGTTTAAAGCCCGCAGGTTCATATGAGTCCTTTGCAATCATACCGCCGTATATCTTATATACCGGCGCAGGAAAAATTGTACCCGTAAGGATCTCTAGAAAAAGATCAGGATCTATTTCGTAATTTCGAGCCAGTGCGAATGCTTCACCAAGAGACTCTATAAGGGAGGCAAGCATAAAATTCCCAGCAATTTTAACAACATTCGCCTCTTCACAGGCCTCACCCAGTGAAAACACTTTCTGACTCATTGCTTCAAACCCTGGCATGCATTTCTCAATTGAAGCGTGCTTTCCACTAGCAACAACGAATAATTTTGCAGCTGCTGCTGCCGGAGGACGACCAAAAACAGGGGCCGACACGTATCCTTGACGCTTGGATTGGTGAACTTTCGCCAACCTAAGCGCTAATTCGACACTTATAGTCGCCATACAAGCATGGACAGCACCTTCTTCCAAGCTCTCAACGAGTCCGTGCCGACCTAACGTAATCTCTTCTGTGGATCCGTCATCAGCGAGAATACTAAAAACAACATCCGTTCCTTTACACACTTCACCGGGTGAGTGGGCTACAAGCGCCCCTAGTTCCTCCAAGGGATCAGCTTTTTCAATCGTTCGATTAAACACCGAGACCTCATGGCCAGCCTTTAGCAGATTCCCAGCCATTTCGATTCCCATACGACCGAGCCCAACAAAACCAAACTTAGCCATCTCTTCTTCTCCTTAGCATCTGAAGTAATCTACGCCCTTTACACTCACCTAGAGATTATATACTCAATGATAAGCTGATCGGGTCTTTGCCGATAACCTAAACACATAGAATTTTCAGGAGACACGAATGGAACTTCGATCACTCTTCGCTCTCGCTCTCTCAATGACTGTCCTCTGCGTAAGTGCTACAGCTCAAGACCTCGAACCACTTACTTACACTACGATTGCCTTGAACGAAAAAGACCAATCGTATTTCATCGACCATTCTGAGCCGTTTACCCCTAAATTTTTTGGAGAAATGGAAACACCTCTTGGTTTAAGCGGAAAACAGCCCGTCGAATCGCTTATGTTTGCAAGGACCCCGACTACCTTTATCGACACCTGGCATCCTACCCCTCATGTTCAATACATCGTGATCCTTGCTGGAGAAGTAGAAATCTACGTAGAGTTGGGGGATCCCAGAAAATTCGGTCCCGGCTCTGTTATAAGACTTGAAGACCTAAGAGGCAAAGGACACTACGCTAAGGTTCTTGGAAACATTCAACCACTTTTTGCAATGATTAAGTTAGAAGCGCAAGAACCCTCAAAGCACCACCATCATCATTAGTAAAAATCAGACGAACCTGTTTACTTTCGAAGTTCCATCTTCTTTAAGATCGGAATGATCTCGTCTTCCATGTGATGGAGGCCTCCAAGAGGGTCGAAGAAGCACATAAGAATGCTCTCTATTCCAACGTCGCGAAGTTCACGTATTCGCTCTGCAACGCTCTCGTAGCTACCTATGATTTGCCAAGCACCAATTCCGAGCGCAACTCTCATGAACATTTCTTTCCCTACTCCGGCCCAGGGATCGCTATCTCCTCCCTGTTGTCCATCGAGGTAGTCCTCCATATACGACATTCTTTTCATGGAATCGAGGAAATTTCGAGTAGCGACTTCATCTACTTCGTCTTCGAGCCACTGTTTCGTTTCTTCGGCTCTTGCGTCTGTACTGTCTTCAATGACATACACCATTGTCGCAGCACGGACTTTTCGGTTGTACTTGGCAGCAAGGCGATGCACCTCACTCACTCGATCTTTATATCCCTGTAGAGTAGGAGCCGTGACAAAGGCCCAATCTGCTTGACGACAGGCAAAGTCAATTCCAACGTCTGAATTCCCAGCGCTCATGATCACCGGCCGTGGATTACTCAGAGGCTTCGGACTAACAATGCCCCCATAGCTTTGATAAAACTCTCCTTCAAATTCGATCCTCTCATCTTCAGTCCAGAGGTATTTGAGTAGCGTCGTAAATTCGTCGGCCATATCGTAGGCCTGGTCATGAGGAATCGGTTCCTTCATCCCAAAAGCCGCCTGCTCTCTTGCTGAGTAACCCGCTACAATATTTAAGCCCCAGCGCCCTTTCGAAATAAAGTCAATTGTCGCGCCAAATTTTGCAAAATGAAGAGGATGAAATTTGTAAGTCACGTGAGCGGTAGAAAACAAACCGAGACCATCGGTAATCGGAGCTAGAGCCGCCGCGGAAGAGAGGAAATCGAGATTACTGTCGTTGTAATCGGTCGCGCCTCCCTGTCCAACCCAACGCGCGAAGGGAACTTGATAATCGAAGCCAACTTTTTCGGAAAGCTGAACCAGGCGTACGGCGGAATCCCAGTGCCAGAAATCTTGATAGCGCGAGGGGTTCTTGAGAACTCCTTTGGAAGCCGTCATTCCACCCTTGATGTTCCAGGCAAAAAACCCCAACTCCATCGCATCGCCGGTTCGCGTCTCTGGTTGTCCCCCAGGATCAAATGGACCTCGTGTAATCTCTGCCTTTTTAAAACTTGACACTATTCACTTAAACCATATCTGAAAATTCTTCTCGGAGAGGACCCATTACATCTGTGGCGAACCTCGCCATATTCCCCTTCGTTTGTTCGTGAGACATCGCCCCAAAGTGCGTCAAGGCGAGGACTAAACCAAAGCCAAGATCTCGCGAATAACCTGCAAGTCTCTCGCGTACTGTATCGGCGCTCCCTACAATGCAATAACCCTTATCATTCAAGGTTTTAAAATCGAAGCTTGCAAAATCAAGTTCTGCAGCATTTTCCATTATGGTTTGCATAGCTTCGGGTTTCGCATAACCCGGTGGGAAAAATTGCTCCCACTTGTGCCGAAGACCGTAGTGATACAGCCAAAGCACGTGTTCAGCCGCTTCGAGCTCAGCTTTCTCGTCCGTTTCCCCCACGTAAACCGGCACCAGGTGGCCCATCTGGTAAGGCGAAGCGGAATAACCAAAGGTTTCCGCGCTTTCACGATAAAGGTCAAAAAACATTTTAATCATGTGATCGGGCATAAAAACGGCTAAGTATGCGTACATCCTTTCTGGGTGTGCGCACCATTCCACGGTTTCCCTACTCCCAAATCCGGGCACCCAAATTGGGGGATGAGGCTTCTGCAAAGGTCTAGGCCAGACGTTCACATACCTCGCTTCATAGTGTTTTCCATAAAAAGAGAAAGGCCCCTCTTCTGTCCAGGATCGGATAATCAAATCGTGAGCTTCTTTGAATCTTTCGTGCGAATAGGTTGGATTGATTCCAAGGGAAGTGTATTCGTCGCCTATACCCCGCACAAAGCCTGAAATTATTCGACCTCCCGTCACCACATCCAACATTGCCACTTCTTCAGCAATGCGAATCGGATGGTCTCTTAAAGGAAGTCCATTTCCAACCAGACAGATTTTAATTTTTTCAGTACGTCGCGCGAGCATCGCTGCAATGATGTTGGGAGCAGGCATTGTTCCATAAGCATTTTGATGATGCTCGTTTACACAGACCCCATCGTACCCCAACTCTTCTGCATACTCGAGCTGATCCAAGTACTCGTTATAAACCTTATGACCCTTCTTCGGATCGTAGTAGGAATTCGACAGCGTAACCCAAGCCGACGGATACTTTTCTATGTCGTCGTAATCTGCTGGAAGATCTGGCCAAGGCATCAAATGAAAGTTATAGAAGCGCATCTCGGTACTTCTCCTTGTAAAATTTTTTAGCCAACAAGAAAGCTAATAACGGCATCTGCGACATCTTGAGGCCGCTCGAATGGAACGGCATGGCCAGCCCCTTCGATGTTTACAAACTTAGAATTCGCAATCCCATTCTCGTATAAACGACAATGCTCTTCGGACACGAGCGCATCCTTATCGGCGCCTATAATCAGTGTTGGTACATCAATTCGATACAGACGCCCCTCGAGTTTACGATTGTGTAGATATGGATTCCAACCTACTCGTGCGGTCGCCTGCTTGGCACGAAAGGCCATCGTCATCGTCTCCGCATCGCCTTGATCTGGAATAAAACCCTGAGCAAGATCCGATTCCGGTTCGCTAAAGACGAGTTGACGCATTTCTTTTGGAGAAGCTGAAAAAATATCGCCTTCAGGCGGTCGCATACCAACAGGTGCGATAAGCACGAGGGAGCTTATTCTCTCGCTATAGCGCGTCGCAAACTCAGCGGAAATCCATCCTCCAAGAGAGAGGCCTACCATTGCGGGATTCTTCAAATCCAACTCTTTCATTAAATCCGTAGTGTGGAATACAATATCTTCGATGGAATCGATCTCTTCCAAACCCGAAGAGTTCGAAAATCCCGGATGTGCGGGAACGTGAACTTTGAATTTCGAGGAAAGTGACTCAAAGAACGGAAGCCATGCAATTTCTCCTCCTGCGCTATGCATGTACAAGAGGTCTGGACCCTCACCGCCAACCAACATTTCGATGTTCTTCCCGCGGACATTAAGAGTCTTCTGCTCATGCTCCATACAGTTCTCCTTGAGTCCTACAATACTCGATGTAGAATTATCGATTCCTCTTATTTTTACCTAAAATCTCCTGACGACGTGCTTTTAGCTAAGATTGGGCCGCACTTCTTCGTGAAACTTCTGAATCGCGCTTAATCTCTTGGCAGGACTTCCAGTAAACCAGCAGACCAAATGCGTAATTCCTGCTTCCTTGTAAGCTAAAAGGGATTCTGCGATTTGTTCGGAGGAACCCCAAAACCATCCGTTACCATCCGCCTGTCCATCGAATTCAATTCCCAGCAATGCAGTAAGTTCTATTTCCCCCGGATCCCTATCTATTCTCTCGCATTCTCTCGTTACTCCATCCCATTGTTTCTTAATATCTTCTGGGGATCCAAAGGCAGCGTGCCAAGCATCTCCATATTTTGCCGTTCGCTCATAAGCGCGCTGGCTATGACCTCCAACCCAGATAGGAATGTGTCCATTAACCGGCTTCGGTTCAAATCCCACAGGACCAAACTTCGTGAACTCACCTTTAAACTGCGGCCTATCTTCGCGGAATAAGACGTCAAAAATTTCAAGGAATTCATCGGCTCTTTTGCCTCTTTGGTCGTAGGGCATCCCTAAGGTCTCAAACTCCTCCTTCATCCACCCTACTCCAACGCCAAGAATCGCTCTTCCTCCGGACAACACATCTAAAGTTGCCCAAAGTTTAGCCTGCTGAATCACCGGCCTATATCCGAGAATTATGACCGTTGTACCGAGTTGAACATGTTCTGTTACTCCAGCGATATAAATCAAACTCCCAATGCAATCCAACCAGGGCGTATCCACTGGAATAAAATCACCTTCGTCATTATATGGATACTTGGATTTGAGGCTATCCGGGTCCGGCCAAGCAATATGGTCGCTACTGAAGACCGAATCGAATCTAAGCTCATCGGCTAATTGAGCAACGGAGACAAGATTCTCTCTTGTGGCAATGTTTCCAGCATCAGGCAAATGCACCCCAAACTTCATTTTGATCTCCCTAGTCTTTATTGAATAGAGATAATATAGCGATGTCCGTAGTAGCGCCGGCCATCTGAACCAGTAGGTTCGTGGCAACTGTGGTTCCGTGAAGAAGCAATTCGGTCTCTTCTAGGAGTTGCCGTAAACTGAGATCTAACTGCTCACCACCGATTTCGATTGCGCGCAGAAAACCTCGCGTAAGATTTTCCGGAGTGGTGGATGCTTTGCTCTGGGTAACACTGCCATCATCACCAAGAACTACGCAATCTGTAAATGTACCGCCAATGTCTACGCCTACGAAGTAACCCACGTTCTCGCTCCCGCAAAAAGAAGGATAGTTGAAACCTTGATTAATTAAGGGTTATTGAAAAATCATATATGTAGAAGAGTCTAATAGGATAAAAAAATGTATTAAATTCAATGTCTTGTACCTTTTTTCAAGAAACCTCTTTATCTCGAATTTTATTCACTCGGGATCTTCTCAGGAATACCATCCAGCTCTACGCCTCGCTAAACTAACCCCAAGCAGTATTAATCGGAGGACCTAGATGAACGTTCATTTTCTCAGCTTCTGGAACAACTTCAGAGACCACGATAAAGACTATGATTTCTACAAAAAGGAGCTAGCCGTTAACAAGCTCGCAGAGCCGCTTGGCTTCGACACTCTTTTTTGCGTCGAACACCACTTCAATGGCTATTCGATGTCTCCGGATAATTTCCAGTTTCTGGGCTACATGGCCGCTATTACGGATCGAATTAAGTTGGGAACAATGGGAGTCATTCTTCCTTGGAACGATCCCCTACGCGTTGCTGAAAGGGCGATTGTTCTAGATCACCTCTCTGATGGCCGCGCGATCCTCGGCATGGCAAGAGGGCTCGCGAAGCGCGAGTACAACGCCTTCCAGGTAGAACTCGAGGAATCAAGAGATCGTTTTGATGAAGCTGCCCGAATGGTTTGCAATGCTGTCGAGACCGGTTTTATCGAAGGCGACGGACCCTATTACCGCCAGCCGCAAGCTCCACTACGCCCAGGTCCCTTCAAGAGCTTTGAGGGTCGAAAATTCATGGTTGCCATGTCACCGGACACAGTTCCGATTTGCGCCGAGGTAGGCGCCACCCAAGCAATGTTTGCCTACAAGCCTTGGGAAGATGTCGTCGGAGACATCCAAAACCATAGAAGCCTCTTCCTTCAACACCACGGAGTGGAAGCCCCGCCAGTTATGACTGCAGACCTTACCTTCTGCGCGGACAGCGCGGACGAGGCAGAAGAAGGCGCTCACAAGTATGTCGCAAGATATTTCGAAAGCTTTGCAGAACACTACGAGATATTCGGAGAGCACCTCAAAGAATCGAAGAGCTACTCACACTACAGCGATGCCGGGTCCGCACTTGAGATCGTTGGCCATGAAGCCATGGTCGAAGGGTTCGTGAATGCGAACGTTTGGGGAACGCCTCAACAGATTCTCGAAAAATACGAAGCCCGAGGGAAGATCATCGGAGATTTCCAAGCAAACACCATTTTCAGCTACTCCGGCATGAGCTACGAGACGGCCAAAAACAGCATGACCACTTTTGCCGAGAAAGTGATGCCGGAACTTCGAAGCTGGGGGAAAAAATAGAACCCCTAAGCTTCTAACTTAGCTGGAAGCCTGAGTATCCCTCCGCTGCAACCGATTCGCACTTCTCAACATAAGGAGGAAAGCCGAGGTAAGGCATGAAGACCCTCGGCTTCCCTGGCACGTTCGCGCCGAGATACCAAGAGTTACATCCAAGTAGGAGCGAGCTTCCCGCTACTTCATTGACGTGATCAACCCAATCGTCCTCGGCATCGAGAGAAGCTTCGATTCGACTTAGATTCTTAGCCTTCATGTAACCTATACAATCAGAAATGAACTCAACGTGCTGCTCAATCGACGTAATCATGTTTGTTAGAACAGAAGGACTACCAGGCCCACTCACTATGAAGAGGTTAGGAAAATTAGCGGTGGCGAGACCGAGATACGTTCGTGGTCCAGCCAACCATTTTTCCTTAAGACTAAGACCTTTCTTCCCACGAATATCAATACGATCTAATGCACCTGTCATAGCATCAAACCCTGTCGCATAAATTAGAGCATCAAACTCGTAACTGGCTTCACCCACTCGGAGACCATTTGGAAGAATCTCGTCAATCGGTGAATCTTTAATATCTATCAAGCTGACGTTGCTGCGGTTAAAAGTTTCGAAGTAGCCGGTATCTGCGCAAACACGCTTACAACCGAAAACGGAGGTAGGTGTAAGGGCATCTGCTACAACAGGGTCATCGATCTTTTCTCTGATCTTTTCTCGAACGAACTCTGCCACAACATCGTTAGAGTCTTGATCCAAAAGCATATCTGCAAAGGTTCCATAAAAATACAGCCCTCCGAGCTCCCATCGGCGTTCACATTCCGTCCGAAGCTCAGCAGGCGTCAATTCCGCAGCCGTCTTTTCGTTCATTTCTACGTCCCAGGCAATCAATTGGTCCCGAGTAAAGGCTCTATATTCAGGGTATCTACTTTTAATATCAGCAATGAAATCCTTATCCAGGGACTCATTTCGGGCTGGAACGGAGTAGTTTGGAGTCCTTTGGAAGACATATAAATGTTCCGCCTGCTCAGCGATGTGTGGGATCGACTGTATCGCAGAAGAGCCCGTACCAATGATGCCTACCCTTTTACCGCTGAAATCAACCCCTTCGTGAGGCCAACGCCCAGTATGATACGTTTCTCCAGCAAAAGAATCTTTCCCTGGGAACTCAGGGTCATTGGCCGCAGAAAGACAACCCGTAGCCATCACGCAATAAGCCGCTCTAAATCGTTCTCCTCCAGTGGTAGTAATTGACCAGCGGTTTTCCTCTTCTGAAAAAACAGCCTCAGCGACCTTCGTCTTCAGTTGGATGTGAGGAGCAAGATTAAAACGGTCTACGATATGATTGGCATATTCCAAAATCTCAGGTTGAGGCGCGTACCTTTCTTTCCACTCCCACTCTTGCTCTAATTTCTCGTCAAACTGATAAGAGTATTGAAAGCTAGGAATGTCACATCGCGCTCCAGGATATCGATTCCAGTACCATGTTCCGCCAACTCCCTCGCCAGCCTCCAACACCCGCGCATTTAGACCCTCACTCCGGAGCTTCTGAAGCATATAAAGTCCCGCGAATCCGGCGCCTACAATGACGGCATCCAGTTGGCGGGGGGAGTTGCTTGTATTTGCGCTCATGAGATCTCCTTCAATAGGCTATAGGGACCAAGATAGTTGAGGGTCTGATGCGGATCTACCTCTTGACCCCTCGGGGTGAGAATTGCCTCCCCCTCTGTCCTAACGTCCCTTTCGAACGAAATCTTCGACTTCGATGTCGGGAAGGAGAATCGTAGATGAAAGTTGGATATATGCCGGATACCCATGGCGGTCCCTATGAACAACCTGCCCCCTCACCCGAGGCATCAGCCGCTTTTTGCGAACAGATCCTCGAAGAAGGAATTGCCGCTGAGGCAGCGGGCTTTGACGGAATCTTCCTTCCTGAAAGACATCATCGAACCGAGACTATGTTTCCTCCTCCAATTCCGCTCATGGCCGCTTATGCAGCACGCACCACTCGCGTCGACATAGGTACGTTCGTCTTACAGCCGCCCTTTTATAATCCAATGCACCTAGCCGAGGACGTAGCAATGCTTGATCTCATGTCCAAAGGAAGGATCATACTAGGCGTGGGTATTGGATATCACCCTGATTACTTCAGACTTTTCGGTATAGACCCTAAATACAGAGTCTCAATGTTTACGGAAAGCCTCGAGGTCATGCGGAAGGCATGGACAGAAACGAAACCGTGGTCCTATCACGGGAAAAGGTATCAATTTGATAATGTCCTACTCAATCCAAAGCCATATCAACCTGGAGGCCCGCCTCTCTGGGTCGGGGCTGCCTATGAAAAAGCTATCGAACGAGCAGGACTAATCGGCGACGGCTGGGGCATTTTGCCTTTTTGGGAATCGCTTGAAAACACGAAACGTCAAGCCGACCAATACCGGGAAGCAGCAGCTAAATCAGGAAGAAAACCCTGTGTGATTTTGGCACGAGATGGTTGGGTTGCCCCCACAAGACAAGAAGCCGAATCAGTTTTCGGAGATCTGTGGCGAGAAGAAATGCTCTTCTATTACAAATGGGACCTCTTGCCTCCCAATCCTGAGTTTGAATCACCAGCTGACTTCACGATAGAAAAGTTGAGAAAATACATGGTACTCGGCTCACCAACTGATTGCATTGAACAGATCGAAATGTGGAGCGAGGCTATCGATGCCGACTACCTGATTATGCGCTTTCGTCTACCTATGGGGCCTTCTAAACCGCAAGTCTTGAATTGCATACAACAATTCGGCGCAGATGTTCTTCCGAAACTACGCAAGGACTAAGAGGGACAACATTTTTCGAACTTTTTTAAAGTTTCTTTAACACTTGAGCAAACTCTTTCATTGCAATGCGAGAGTACTCTAAAGACGGAAGTAAGGTAATTTCGTCGAGTCCTGCTGATTCCGCCGCCAGAATTTGCTCAACGACTTCATCTACACTTCCGACGATAAGTGACCCTCGTATTAGCTCAGGGGTAACAAATCTTCTTTCTTCAGGTCGCAAAAATGTACAATGGCCGTTGTGCATTTCGCGATACCTCTTCTCCTTTGGCGTCTCCATTTTTTCTACAAAGTCGTGATATTCGTCCCAAATACCACGCATGTACTCGGGGACCATTTCCTCATCGCCACCCAGAGCGTAAATCTCGTAAACAAAATGGAGTATATTGTTCGTCCACGCTCCCACCTGATCGATGACGCGATCGTCCGTCAGCTTTTCTCCAGCCTCGAGAACTAAAGCATTACTGATACACATTTTTCGGTATGTATCCGGAAGAGTTCGCCCAATAGAGTCCGCCCCTTCTTGGACCATTCCAAGGCTAAATGCCACCTCCTCCGGCTTTTCAGCAGCGGCGGATATGAGTCCGTCGCCATACTTACCTGCAAGCCTTAAGGCCTTCGGACCATTGGCCGCTACGTACACAGGAACGGTGTCTTCTAAGTTGTAAAAACCAAGATCTTGATGAAGGAACTGAATACTCTTGGTTACGCCATTAAAAGTAAAATCAACCTCCTCCCCTTTGAGAAGAGCTTTGAGGACACGTAAATATTCCTCGAAATCCTTCAACAGCATAGGTTTCATCCCCATCACTCTCATCGCAGTATTTCCGGTTCCCAAGCCAAGAAATACACGCCCAGGAGCGAGTTGATTAATCCCAGCAATCGACTGAGCGGTCACAGGCGCTATACGCGTACCTGGAATCGATACGCCCGTGCCAAGGCGAACTTTCGAAGTAGCCTGCGCTGCAAGAGCCATTGTCGAGTAACAATCTGACCAAATCATCTGTGAATCGGGGAACCAGACGGAATCGAAACCTACATCCTCCGCCTCCTTGGCCAGCTTCCAGTCCTCAATATGTGTCAGTACAGTAAAGCCAAGATCCATACGATTCTCCCTTAAAGATGACAACAAATATTGTCTGTTCCATGAGCTCTCAAGAACCTTCTTGATTATTGAGACAGAATAACATCTCTCGAACTACTTCTCCTAATCCTTCTCGAGGAAGCCCCTAAAGAAAGCTAAGAGTTATACGCATTAAATCCCATAAAAGTTATCCTATCTGTAGATTTCTGAATTTCTAAAAAAAGGAGTTGGCCCATGCTTAATTTTGGTCTCATTTGGTTTGCTACAGATGGAGCAATTCCGCCTGCGGAGTTGGCAGTGGGACTAGAAGAGCGTGGCTTCGAGTCACTTTTCGTCGCCGAACACACTCACATACCGACTAGTAGAAAAACGCCTTTTCTTACCGGAGACGACCTACCGGATATGTACTGGCGGTGCCATGACCAATTTGTTGCATTAAGTATGGCGGCTGCTGCAACCACCACCTTAAAACTCGGAACCGGAGTCACTCTCGTGACAGAACATGATCCAATTAACCTAGCCAAACAAGTTGCATCATTAGACGTTCTATCAGAAGGTCGTCTGCTCTTTGGTATAGGAGCCGGTTGGAACGCGGAAGAGATGGAGGATCATGGTGTTAATTTTAAAGACCGGTGGAAAGTCACCCGCGAACGTGTCCTGGCAATGAGGGAGATTTGGACAAAAGATGAACCTGAGTATCACGGAACTTTTGTCGAATTTCCGCCCATGTGGTCGTGGCCTAAACCCTTACAGAAGGGAGGACCTCCAGTTTTAATGGGTGCTTATTCGAAATGGACACCCGCAAGGATCGCAGAATACTGCGACGGGTGGCTACCAATTGATGGTGGTGGGGATATGGGGAAAAGTCTTAAGGAAATTGAAATCGCGATGGAAGCCGTCGGACGCTCTATGTCCGAGCTCGACATTACAGTGCTTCCGGAAGTGAGCAAAAAGCGTGGAGTCGACCCGTCTCGATTTGAAAGGATGATCGAATCCGGAGCTAATCGAGTGCTACTGCCGATGCCTGACATGAATCGTGATGAGTCTCTCAGTCTTTTGGACGAGTACGTCCAAATAATCACCCCTTTTTGTTAGAAATCCGAGCTGAAGCGATGAGCCACCAATTTTGAAAGAGCCTTCGTGCGGCCTTATTCAACTCTCTCATAGAGGAATCAGCCTGGCTCTTAAAGATCTCCTCCCCCGCATCTCCAAAGGCAGCAATAAGATCCTCCCTATCGTCAACGGTTTCAAACCACGCGGGCAAGGTCCTTTCATTCACTTCCGGATGAAATTGAACCGAAAAAGCAGAGTCGTTTACAGATAGTGCCTGGATTTCACAAGCATTCGAGGCGGCTAAAATCTTTGCACCGGCCGGCGCCTCTTTTACCTCTGCCTTGTGCCATTGAAGAACGCGCATCGACTCTAAGCCGGAAAGAAATTTGCTTCGATGGCCTTCCTCACTTCGCTCTACTTCCATTACTCCAATTTCAGGATTTGAAGCATAAGCTACTCGCCCGCCCAGCGATGTCGCCAGGAGCTGATGCCCCAGACAAATACCTAGATACGGGACATCTCTCTCAACTAGTTCGCGAATAAACCGCTTCTCTTCCACAAGCCAGGGAAGCGTCTCCTCTTCCCAAACCTGCATCGCACCACCTAGAACCCAGACCGCATCGTAGGTATCCTTCTCTGGCAGCTTCTCGCCGAGGTCAATTCGCAGGGACCTCCACGAGCCGCCGTGTTGATCCAGCAGATCACCCAGAAACCAAGGGTTTCCGGAATCGATATGTTGTAGTACAAGGACTCGCATGGAAGATTCTAGTTCGTGTAATAATAGTGCTCATACGAAAGTTTTGGGGGTGAAAAATGGCTGAAAAAATCCAAGATGGAAGTATGGGGAAAACTGGATTTATTCAGGAACACGATCTCTATACTTCTGACCAGAAATCGAAAGCACAAGAACTCATTGCTTTAATCGATCAAAGGCAACTCAAAACAATTCGGATCGCTTGGCCCGATCAGCATGGCATTCTAAGGGGCAAACACATTTCGTCAAAAGACTTTTCATCCGTGTTACGAAACGGAATAGATTTTCAGACTGCCACTCTTTTCATGGATACCTCTAATGCGCTAATTGCTCCAATATTCGAGGCCAAAGCCGGTCTTAATTTTACCGAGCTCGCTGGTGGTCCCGACTCTGTTCTCGTTCCCGATCCGCTCACTTTCAAAATCCTACCTTGGGCGGATAGTACGGGATGGTGCCTCTCAGAAATGTATTTGTCCGATGGAAAACCTTGCCCATTTGACTCTCGACTAATTCTCAGAAACTCATTAAAAGAGCTAAATGCCCTTGGCTTTGACTACCTTTCAGGCTTGGAGGTAGAGTTTTATATAACTAAACTCGAAGACGCAAAATTACGACCCGAAGAAGCAGGCTACCCACCTGATCCGCCAGAAGTAAGTGTTATCGCACATGGGTTCCAGTACCTGACTGATGACCGCCAAGACGAGATCACACACCTTTTAGACCCGCTACGCGATCAACTCGAACTACTCGGCTTACCATTGAGAACCATGGAAGATGAATGGGGTCCTGGACAGTGTGAATTTACTTTCGACCCACGGCGAGGAATAGGCAGCGCCGATGATATGGTCCTCTTTCGAAGTGCTGCCAAACAGATTTGCCGAAGGCGAGGTTACCATGCCACATTTATGACACGCCCGGCCCTCCCTAATTTCTTTTCAAGTGGCTGGCATCTCCATCAAAGCTTGGTCGACCTTCAAGATGGTAAGAACTTATTCGCTTCTACAGACGGACAGACAGTTACCGACTTATGCCGACACTTTGTAGGAGGACTCTTAAAACATGCAGCTGCAGGCTCCATCTTTGCCACTCCTACTATTAACGGTTACAAGCGCTTTCGACCAAACTCTTTCGCACCTGACCGAATAACTTGGGCGGTAGAAAATAGAGGCGCCATGCTTCGTATCGTAGGCGGAGGTGACGATCCAGCCACGCACATCGAAAACCGCGCAGGCGAGCCCTGCGCGAATCCCTATCTTTATATGGCGTCTCAAATCGTAGCCGGGCTAGACGGCATCGCTTCTTCGATAGATCCCGGCGAACCAGACTTAGCCCCCTACGAATCCCAGAATCAGCTGTTACCGAGATCACTAATGGAAGCAAGAGACGCACTCAGCAACGACGTATTTTTTCGAAACAAATTTGGTGAACGCTTTATTGACTACATGCTAGCTTTGAAAAGATCCGAAATTGACCGGTTCCTTTCTCATGTAACTGATTGGGAGCAACGCGAGTATTTTGAAGTCTACTAAGTTTGGCGGATACAATTAATGTCTGAAAATTCAGTCAACTACATCGTAGAACAATCCCTTGCCATTATTCGTCTAGACGACGGCAAAGCCAATGCCCTCAACCACGCCCTGATAGAAGGCATCAATATTTCGTTAGACAAGGCCAAGGATGACGCCAAAGCCGTCGTGTTAACCGGACGTCCAGGTAAATTTTCTGCCGGGGTAGACCTTTCCGTACTCCGAGCCGGCCCAAAGGCCGCGTTAGACTTAGTCACCGAGGAGGCAAAGATGCTCCTGAAGCTTTTTCTTCATCCACAGCCCGTGGTAGCCGCAAGTACCGGTCACTCGATGGCCGCCGGAGCATTTATGCTGCTTGCCAGCGATACGCGCATAGGTTCTGAGGGCGACTTCAAGATCGGCCTGAACGAGGTCTCTCTCGGTCTGCCCATGTCAGAGTTTGGGTTCATGCTCGCTCGAGAAAGATTATCCAAACGTCATTTCACAACATCCATCATTCAAGGACAGTTGTATAGCCCCGAAGAGGCCATCCACGTTGGCTTCCTGGACCGCTTGTCCCCGGCGGATAACGTTTTGAACACGGCACTAGAAGAAGCGGGAAGACTAGCAACACTGGACGCGTCAGCTTATGCGTACAATAAAGAAGTCGCGAGAGGCGAACTTGTCAAGAAGGTTTTAGACAATCTTGAGACCAACATATCGGAACTGATACAGGGGATCTGATTTCCAGGCTACAACTTACAGTGAATACATCAGGAACACAGTGGAGATAAGGAATGAATAATAAGCACCCGATCAAGCCCTTAAACGCGACCGACGTCGAGGAATACGATGCCATTATAATCGGTGCTGGTGTCTCGGGACTGTATCAACTTTACAAATTGCGGGAGCTTGGTCTGTCTGTGAGGGTTTTTGAAGATGCTCAAGGTGTAGGGGGAACCTGGTATTGGAATCGCTACCCCGGCTGTCGGTTCGATTCGGAAACCGAAACCTACTGCTACTCATGGTCGGAAGAACTTTTACAGGAATGGGATTGGAAGGAGCATTATTCTGGGCAACCGGAAAATGAGCGCTACCTGAATTATGTTGCGGATAAGTTCAACCTGAGGGAGGACATCCAACTCGACTCACGAGTCACTTCCGCGGTTTACGACGAGAGCGCCTCTTGTTGGGAGGTTCAGGTTGAAAATGGCCAACTCGCCCGAGCCCAGTTCCTCATTGGAGCAGTAGGTGTCTTGTCGGCAAAATACGTCCCTGCCTTTCCGGGCGTGGAAAGCTTCGGCGGAGAGTCATTTCACACGTCCAATTGGCCCAAGGAAGAGGTGGATTTCAGTGGCAAGCGCGTAGCCTGCATTGGCACGGGCGCTACAGCTATACAACTTATCCCGATCGTTGCTGAGCAAGCCGGACATCTGACGGTTTTCCAGCGAACGGCCAATTACGCGGCCCCTTGTCGGAATTCCGAAGTCGACCCAGAAGTTCAGGCCCACTGGAAAGAAACTTATCCAGCCATTCACAAAAAATGCCGCCAAACACCACTGGGTTTTGCACATGACTTCGATCCTCGCTCTGCCCTTGAAGTATCAGAAGAAGAGCGACTTGCTGTTTACGAGAAACTATGGACCCGGCCTGGGTTTGCGAAATGGTTGGGAAACTTTCATGATATCTTCACCAACGCCGAAGCGAACGAAACGTTTTCGGAGTTTGTCAGGAACAAGATCCGTCAGCGGGTGCACGACCCGGAGGTGGCAGAACTCTTAGTGCCAAAAGACCATCTCTTTGGATCCAAACGACCTCCTCTCGAGACTCATTATTATGAAGCTTTCAATCGTGACAATGTCAAACTGGTGGACATACGTAACTCCCCCATTCAAAGCATTACGGCCACCGGCGTAAAAACACAGGAAGCGGAGTATGACTTCGATGTCATTATCTATGCAACGGGTTTCGATGCGGTGTCCGGACCGCTCACGCGGATCGATATTCGAGGCGAAAAAGGCCAATCTTTCAAAGAAAAATGGGCGGACGGACCCAGAAACTACTTAGGTATTCAAGCGGCAGGCTTTCCCAACTTCTTTATCGGGGCTAGCTCGGCCTTCATTAATTATACTGTTTGCGCAGAAATGATGGTCGAATGGATCACTGACTGTATCGGCTATGTCCGTAGAAATAACTTCTCAAGCATAGTCCCCTCTTTAAAAGCAGAACAGAAATGGGTTGACCATAAAGAAGAAATCGGCTCGCAAACCTTGTTATTCTCTACAAACACAAAAAATTGGTTCAACGGGGGGAATATACCCGGAAAAGCCCAAGTCATTCAGATGTATGCCAATACTCTGCCCGAATATCGAAAGGAATTTAACGAGTCAGCTGCAAACGACTACAAGGAATTCGTATTGAGGTAACCAGCTACCACGCTCCTTTTACCCATACTCCCTACCTCCAGAACTGGTATAGATCCCCTCAGTCTATGACCCCATTAAAACCGATTTAATTCTAAATACCCAAGCATCACACCAGATAACCCAAATCCATAGTGGTCCTTACAGCACCAATGTGGAAGACTTGTAGCTACGCCCATCTAGGGTGGTGGAGCTACTGAAACCCAAATTGGTCTTAGTGTTCTGGGTAGTATGGTTCCTTTTAAGGAGAGTTAATTGAATTGGCGAGGAAACAAACTCGGCGGCATGTCTTCCGAAGAAATTGACGACTTTCTTTCCGGCCCGTGGTTAGCACGTCTATCTTGTCTTAAGCCCGATGGATGGCCCTATATTATTCCTCTTTGGTATCACTGGGACGGTGACGCTTTTTGGATTGTTGGCCGAGCTCGCTCGGAATGGGCACATTTTATCGCCCAGGACCCACGCGTCTCGTTAGTCGTTGATGAACCTACTCCCCCCATCCGCAAAGTAATTTGCGAGGGAATTGCTGAGGTAGTCGAACGGGAAGTGGGGCCCTTTCTTCCGAACGGTGAAAAGTCTCAATGGAATATAATCGGAGAAAACTTTACTGGCCCACGATACCTTGGTGAAAAAGCGAATGAGTATCGAGGCTCCGTAAATGTTGAGCCCTGCTGGACGATCAAAATACCACCTAAAAAGTTAACCACATGGCAAGGCTTTGGTTGGCATGAGCGATACAAACATCCCGAACTGTATGATGAGAAAAGTTGAATTGCCTCCACTTTTGGCGAGCGACGAGCCGAACTCTGTCACTACCGTCCGAGAAAACGGAAATTCACCGTTCTTTTTAACATGTGACCATGCAAGCAATCGCGCCCCGACCAAACTAGGGACGCTAGGGCTTGCTTCTCCGGAATGGAAGCGCCATATCGCTTGGGATATCGGCGCTCTTGGGGTTGCACAACGTCTCTCCTCATTACTCGACGCTCCTTTGATTTTTCAGAACTATTCGCGTTTGGTAATTGATTGCAATCGCCCTTTCAAGAACCCAGAATCAATTCCGACAGTTAGCGAAAGTACGTTAATTCCTGCTAACCAGGATCTAAGTGAAATTGAAATATCTTCAAGGCAAGACGAAATATTTAAACCGTACCACGTTAACATCACTCGGCTTTTAGACAAACGCCGCCAAGAAAACAAAACAACTGTTTTTACCGCCATTCACAGTTTTACTCCCGTTTATAAGGGAAAGTCTCGACCCTGGGATATAGGAATTCTCTATGACAAGGACAATAGAATAGCCAAGCCACTACTTGAGCTCTTAAAAGAAGATAAAACCCTAACCGTTGGTGATAATCAACCCTACCAAGTAGGTGATGAGCATGATTACAGCACGCCCGTACACGGCGAGGGGAAAGGCCTGCCCTACGTAATCATCGAAATCCGACAAGATCACATTGCTACTCTACAGAGTCAAAACGA
>DKAI01000142.1 GCA_002450755.1 Deltaproteobacteria bacterium UBA6930 | reverse complement strand
TCTGTCGGGGATCCTCCTCCGCTTCCTGTGGATTGGGAGCCACTACCATCTCGCAGATTCTCTTCGAGTATTGAAAGTTTTGACAAAAGAGCTTCAACATCGTCACCAGAAGGCAGGTCGGCTAATCGAATAACGCTCATCTCTAGAACGGAAAAACCATCTGGAGCGAAGGCAAGATCTTCTTGTTCTCTGATTAACGCACGAAACATGCGCCTTAATCTGATGGGCTCTTCGCCAGTCGCTATTTGCTTAAGTTTTGCCAAGTCCGATTCGGGCGCCTCGATAAGCGACGGCTCTTTTGGTGCAAGCTGGATAACGACAAGGTCCCGCAAAATCTGAAGAAGCTCCGTGGCAAGTCGTCGCGCATCGATACCTGCTTCACGGGCTCTTTTGCAGGCAAGTAGAGCCTTGCTCGGGTCCTTCTTGATGCATCCTTCGATAATTGAAAGAGGAATTTCGCGATCAATCAGATCGAGCATTTGAGCAACTTGGTTATCGGTTACGGCCGTTGTACCTCCGGCGAATAATTGATCTAGGAGCGTAAGCCCATCTCTCAAGGATCCCGCCGCTGCCCGAGCAATTGCTTGAAGGCTCGTATTGGTAAGTTTAGCGCCTTCCGATTTTGCGACTGTTTCGAGGCGGTTGGCTATTTCAGAGACCGAAACTTGTCGCAAATCGTACCGCTGGCAACGGGAGACGACTGTATAGGGGATTTTTTCAGGGTTAGTAGTAGCGAGAACAAAGAGGCTTTTGGGAGGAGGTTCTTCTAAAGTTTTGAGGAGTGCATTGAATGCAGCCGTTGAGAGCATGTGGACTTCGTCGATGACAAAAATGCGATATTTCCCCGAACTTGCAGAATACCGGACTGATTCAATGATTTCTCGTACATCATCAACGCTTGTTCGGCTTGCTGCGTCGATTTCCTGTACGTCGGTCGAAAGGTTAGTTCCAATCTCCTTGCAAGAATGACATTTGTTGCAAGGAGTGTCGGTGGGTCCTTCCTGACAATTTAGACATCGAGCTATAATGCGCGCCAGAGTTGTTTTCCCAATTCCTCGGGGTCCCGTTAAAAGAATCGCATGAGGTACCCGACCAGTCTTAATTGCATTTCGCAGGGGCGTGACAACGTGATTCTGACTTACGACGTCGGAAAAATCTGTGGGCCGCCATTTTCGTGCCAGGACCTCATAACTCATTAGGAACCTTCCAATCGGACTCTCTTTTTTGCCCAATGTACTGGAACCGCGGTAAAAATGTCTGTTTAAAGGCGTTCATCTCAGTATTTTGATACACGGGCGCGGCGGCGGGGAAAATAACCGCCAGGAGTGGTGACCGCAGGACCTTTGCTCACAACCTGAGTTCAGCTACCGCTGCTTCCTTCCGGATCTGACGGAGTTCACAGGCTCATGGCTCGAGCAGGATCCTGCGATCGCCTCTCCTGACCGGGTGCCAACTTACGACTCAGGTCCCTCTTATGTCAATGTGCGCCATTCAGGTATATCCAGCACAAAGCGTTTATGGACCTTCTTGGCGAAAGATTTGGAGTTGTTTCCCAACAATTTTTCTCTCTCTTGAAGAGGTGCCACTTTTACTAAGTCAACTTTGGATAGCGTAGCCAAAAATGGAGCCGAGCTACGTAGGCCCGTGTACCCTACCGACTGGGGGAGTATGGAGACAAGAAAGTGAGTCACGGAAAAATTGTAATTGTTGGAGCGTCTGGATTGGTGGGCTATGAGGCTATTCGTCATTTTGAGCGGCTTCCTGGTTGGGAGGTGATCGCCATCTCCAGGCGAAAGCCGGAGGGCATTGGTTCGGCAAAGCACATCTCGGTGGACCTGATGGACGCAGAGCGATGCCAGAACGTATTTGGAGAAATGGCGGACGTGACGCACGTTTCATATGCAGCTGTCCACGAAATTGCCGGGAACCTCGTGGCTGGATGGCAAGAGCAAGAGCAAATGCGAACGAATCTAAAGATGATCCAGAATTTCTTTGGTCCCTTGGAAAAAGTGGCAAAGGGACTGAAGCATGTAACGGTTCTACAGGGTACAAAGGCTTACGGACTGCATATCGAACCATTCCCAGTTCCGGCCCGTGAACGATGGCCCCGCCATCAGCACGAGAATTTTTATTGGCTACAAGAAGACTACATTCGCGAGATGCAGCAAGGTAAGTCTTGGAATTGGACCATACTTCGGCCCCAGCTCGTTTTTGGCGAGGCCGTTAAGGGTAATTTGAATGTTCTTCCCGCAATTGGAGTGCACGCCGCACTAGAACACGAAGCAGGGAGAGAGGTAGGTTACCCGGGAGGGCCACCGTTTATTTTTGAGGCGGTGGATACTCAGCTCCTTGCGCGGTCGATGGAATGGGCAGCAACGACACCGGCCTGTGGCGGGGAACACTTTAATATTTGCAACGGCGATGTTTTCACGTTCGAGAATCTTTGGCCGACAATTACTGATGCGCTAAATGTCAAGATGGGTCCTGCTAAGCCGACTAGTATCGGAGAAACGCTGCCAAAGAGAGACGCTGAATGGGGGGCTTTGGTCGACAAATACCAGCTAAGAGCGCCTCGTGTAGTGAAAGATTTCATTGGAGAATCTGCAGAGCTTGTGGATTTCGCTACTGCCTATGGATACGAAGAGCCACCTCACTCGGTGCTGAGTACTGTAAAAGCCCGCCAATATGGGTTTAACGACTGTATCGATACTGAGGATATGATTCGAAAGTGGTTGGCGAGGTACCAAGAGGTGCGTTTACTACCAACTTTCGAAGCATAGCGGTGGAAAAAGCCGGAATAGGTCTAAGGAGAGGTGGCGGAGCTTGGTTGAACGTGCCCGACTCGAAATCGGGTGTGCCCTCGCGGGCACCGTGGGTTCGAATCCCACCCTCTCCGCCACACCCCTAAAACCTATTCAACCAAAGTGCAGGAGATCAAGTGGAACACGTTCTTTATGAAGTTCGCGAAAATGTGGCTCTTCTTACCTTAAACAGAGCTGAATATCGAAATGCCCAGAGCTGGAAACTTCTCGATGGCCTCGATGAGGCTCTTGATCGCGCAATGGCTGATGACTTAGCTCGAGTAGTCGTTTTGCGGGGAGCGGGTGGCAATTTTTCGTCAGGGCATGACCTTGGCACAAAGGAGCAGGTTGCGGATGAAGACTCCCGTGCGATCCCTTCTCGCGGTACAGATTTTTACAATAACTTTCGGAAATATAATCTCGAATATACCCTGAAATGGAGGAACCTCCCCAAGCCGATTATCGCTTTGGTGGAGGGATATTGTATTTTCGGTGGATGGATGATTGCTGCATCCGCAGACATAATTTTTGCCGCTGATGATTCGCGGTTTTTGGCGGGACTGGTCGAGTACTTTTCTATTCCTTGGGATGTAAATCCGCGAAAAGCGAAGGAACTCGTTTTCGAAAGTCGATTCCTATCCGCGGATGAAGCTTGTAACCTAGGCTTTGTAAATCGTGTTTTCCCCTCTGAAACTATCGAGGCCGAGACTTTGTCTTATGCGCGGCGAGTCGCGGAAAATTCTAGTGCAACCCTGCGATTCTCTAAATTGGCAATTAATAAAATCCAAGATGCTCAAGGTTTTACCTCGTCAATGGAATCCGCATTTGCGGATTTTCTGGTTTGGTATGCCCACAGCGGGGAAGACCCTCGCAAAGAGGGTTCGCGTCGAATGGATGGAGTGGGGCTAGCGATACGCGGGCTTGAAGGTAAGCGTTACGGACTCTCTCGTTCGTCGAGCGATGACCAGGGCTCGTAGAGGAATTACCATCTGCAAAGAGTGTCTTACATTTGATCACTGTTGTGCCTGGAACCGATGGTCAGCAAAATCAAACTTAGTGGCATTAGACGGCCCTCTAGATGGTGTCCTGTGTTTTTGATTTCAGTTTTACGAGCAGGTCGCATTCTTTCGCGGGTTCAAAGCGCCTTTGCGTGCTAGGATCGGTGCCCGTGGCACGAGACGACTTAATTCAAGCGACTGGACAAGTTCAGAAAGTTCTAGGGGGTGGTCGCTATCAGATCGGCCTCGAATCCGGTCAAACGATCACCGCACAGCTTTCAGGACGTATGCGGCGGTTTCGTATACGTGTCATTCCAGGAGACCGAGTTCAGGTCGGTGTTTCTCCATACGATCCGACACACGGCTTTATTACTTTTCGGCTTAGAGAAGGCGAGGCACCTCCTAGCTAGAGTCCAATGTGACGTTCGGAAAACTGAAAAGAAACAATGTTCGATCAGACCCAGATTCATCCGCGATACTGTAGGCTCGTATTATGCGTATAGTAATGTTTGGCCAAGCAGCATTTGGTAGAGACGTGATGGTTCGCCTTTTAGAATCTGGCCACGAGGTGCGGGCGGTTTACGCTCCCCCTGAGGCAAGTAGGCCCGACCCTTTGGCCGCCGAGGCAGAGTCGAGGGCGATTACTTTGTTACGTCACAAATATTTTCAAAGGGATGGAAGGGCAATTCCCGAAAGAGTTAAAGAATACGAGAAGTTTGATGCAGACTTGAACGTGATGGCATATGTCACGGTATTCCTTCCCGAGGAAATAATCGATGGACCCAGACATAAATCCATTTGTTTCCATCCGTCTATCTTGCCCGCCTTTAGGGGTGGTGCCGCTATCCCGTGGCAAATTATTTTGGGTGCTACCGAAGTAGGTGTTAGCGTTTTTCGCCCAGACGAAGGGGTGGATACGGGCCCTATTGTGATCCAAAAGCGTGGTATAGAGGTCTCGCCTTCAGATAACGCCGCTAGCCTGTATTTTGATAAGCTATACCCTCTCGGGGTGGAAGCAATGGTCGAGGCGGTGGAGGAAATCTCCGCTGGCAGGGCAAAATTCCGAACCCAGCTCGAGGAAAATGCCAGCCATCAGGGGTTGATAGGAGATGTTGACTCCCGACTCGACTTCCGAAGGCCAGCTGAAGAACTCGACCGTCTCGCTAGGGGATGTGATCCTCAACCAGGCTCCTGGGCGGAACTAGGAGGCCAGCCTGTACGCTTCTTCGGTTGCTCACTTAACAACTCTGGAGGAGGAAGCGCTGGAGAAGTTTTAGCGATTGATGAAACCGGTATTCTCATTTCCGCTCGCGGCGGGAGTTTACGGTTCACAAGGCTAAGACGCGGCCAGGGACCAAAAGTGGAGGCCCTGGAGAGCGAAATTTCCCTCGGGGAAGTTTTTAATTAGTACCTTAACACGACGTTTACTTTTACCGCTTGCCCTTCTTTTTTAAGCCCCTATCGTCCCGGACTTCATACGCAAAACTTGTACGCCCTGGAGTCGGTTGGGTCT
>DKAI01000194.1:5723-8795 GCA_002450755.1 Deltaproteobacteria bacterium UBA6930 | reverse complement strand
GTAGCAAAAGAATGTGGGAGAAAAGCAGCCGAGTTGCAAAGGAAGTATTCTTAGCTCTAGAGTGGATTGCTTTGTGACGAATTATTCTCATCTCGTAAATCTTAAAGATAGAACGGTTAGCCCCGAAGTCTTTACCAATCCCGATATTTACTTGATTGAACAGGAGAAGATCTTTCGTCGTTGTTGGATTTTTGTAGGACATGAGAGTCAAGTCAGAGAACCCGGGGCATTTTTAACAACTACCATAGGGGAAGAACCAGTTATCGTGGTAAAAGACCATGATGGAAAAGTGAAGGTTTTCTTTAATTCTTGTCGGCATAGAGGTGTGAAAGTATGTCGAATCGACCACGGTAAGGCGAAGGTCTTTCAATGTCCCTATCATGGTTGGAGTTATGGGATTGATGGCTCACTAGTTGGTGTTCCCCAACAAAAGACCGCTTATCATGGAGACCTCGATAAAACTCAATGGGGCTTGATTAAAGTTCCGCGTGTTGAATCGTTTCACGGTTTAATATTTGCATGTCTTGACGATAAAGCTGTGAGTCTTGAAGAATATCTTGGAGATATTGCATGGTACCTTGAGCTCATCCTGAGGCGCTCGAAGGGCGGAACGAAATTATTGCAGGGATGCCATCGGTGGAGGGTGAAAGGGAACTGGAAGCTTGCTGCGGAACAATTTGCTGGCGACAATTATCACGCCGATGTATTACACAAAAGCCTGTCACTTATTGGTCTCGCACCGAGCGAATTCCGGGGAGGAATTCCCTGGGAGACAGATTTCCAAGTAAAATCCTCTAACGGCCACGGATGGATCAACTTTAAGTCTCCTGATGGCCCACTTCCCCCCGCAGTTGAAGAATGGATTAGGCATTCTCGCGAGGAAAGCAAAGAAAGGCTTACTGCGACACAGGCGGGTCTAGTACATACGACTCATGTAGGAGGCGTGTTTCCAAATTTCGCAATTTTATCATTCATGGGATTTACTTTTGTTCGAGTTTGGCATCCCCGAGGTTTGAACGATCTTGATGTTCATTCATGGGCCCTGGCAGATGAAGATGCGCCCGATGAGGTGGTTGCATTTTTGAGCACTATGTTGATCTTGAATTTTTCGTCTTCTGGTATTTTTGAGCAGGACGATGTGACAGTTTGGGGAGATATGATGTCGACCTTGCAGGGAACCGTACGGCGTCGTTTCCCTTTGAATTACCAAATGGGGGCGGGGCATGAGAGGCGTCTGTCCGATCGACCTGGATTAATTCATCCACCATCAACAGAGATTGGAATTTTCGGATTTCATGAATTTTGGCGAAGTTTAATGTCTCGTTGAAGTTTTTAACTTCTCAAGTTGTCAGGCGAAAACGGTGTTTTTCTTAAGCGGCGACCTGTTTTTTTGTAAATGGCGTTAGCAATTGCGGCAGGTGTCGGCCCTTGAGTCGCTTCACCTGCTCCAAGTGGGGGCAGCTCTGGATGATCTATGAGATGAGTGTTTATGTCGGGAATTTCAGAAAATGTCATAATTGGATAGCTATCCCAGTCCCGGCTACTGGTTTGTCCGTTCTCGAAACGAACCGCCTCATGTAATGTCCAGCTGGCGGATTGAATAAAGCCTCCTTCGGCTTGGTGGATTAGACCGCTCGGGTCGATGATTTGCCCAGCATCGATTGCTATTTCGACCTGCTCCAGATGAACTTTTCCGAGAGAATCAATGTCGAGCCGTACGCCGACTGCTGCATATGCTCGGCAGTTTTCGTATCGCGCATAAGCTATTCCAATTTTTTGAGGATCTTCGAAGCATTCGACTACTCTTTCGAGTACCGCGTGAGCACGCGGGTCGGATAGATGCTTTAAGCGAAAAGTAAGAGGATCGCAATTATTCGCTTCTGCCATCTCATCCATGAAAGATTCAATTGCGAAGATGTTGGCGTAAGCTCCCAAGCTTCGTAGAGCAGAGGTCCGTACCGATTGTGTGGTAATTAAACGCCTGGTGACATCAATTTTTTCGATTTTATAGGCAGGCCAGGCATTACGGTGCTCTCCTATCTCACTTCTCATTAGGGGCTTAACCGTGGGACGTTGGGCGGGATTCTTTCGAATCCATGCACTCGAGAATTGGTTTCCTTTTATAAGCGGCGGAAGCGGCCGCGTGACATGGGTGTAACTGAGAACGTCGTGACTCCAGTTGACGATAGTACCATCGGTATTTGAACTGGCTTTCATGGAGACTACCATCGCTGGGCCGTATGGTTCCGCAATGTTTTCATCTTCACGGGTCCACTGTAAATGGATCGGAAGTCCAGGGACCGCCCGTGCGAGTAGCGCCGCATCGTAGGCGGCATCATCTGCACCATTGTGACCGTAGCAACCTGCGCCTGGAACATGGGTTAGTCGGACCTTTTCTTCCTCTATATCTAACGCTGAAGCGAGGGCTTTACGGCTAGGACCGATTCCTTGGCTATGAGTCCAGATGCGTAGGAAATCAGGCTCCTGACAAGCTACAGCAGCAGATGGTCCGATCGAGGCGTGCATAACGAATGGGCGAGAGTATTCTGCTTCTAAGTTGATCGTGTGATTCGACGGAGTAACGACGGGTTCAGGGATTCTATCCTCTGGCATTCCTTCAACAATTGGCTGAGCGATATGAGGCTCTCGTTTCATGTAGGCGGGATTTCCAGGATCCTCAATCTCCGAGCAAGGTTTCGACCAACGGATCGAATTAACCAACGCGCTTCGAGCGCGATCAGCCGCATCTTCGGTTTGTGCGACGATTCCCAGGAAGCTCCCATCCCGTATAATTTTTACCACCCCATGCATTTGATCGACATTTTCTAGCTTTGCATCTAGAAGCTTTGCATTCCAGAACGGTGGTTTCACTACTCGTCCGAACAGCATATCGGGGAGGCGAAAATCTTGAATAAATTCTCCACCTCTGATTTTTCTTAAAATATCCGATCCATTTCCTCTTTTCCCAATAAACCGATATTTCTGAGGATCCTTTAGAGGGTATCGTCCGGAAATTTTTCGCTGGAACCGCTTTCCACCCATTAATACCCAATAGCTTGTTGAAGGAGAACT
>DKAI01000194.1:0-5347 GCA_002450755.1 Deltaproteobacteria bacterium UBA6930 | reverse complement strand
GTCTCGGCAGCCATCTCCAATAGGAGTCCTTTCGCTTCTGCTGAAACTAGTCGCAACGCCTGCCCACTGTGTTCGACCGAGAGACTTCCCGCAGTTACGAGCTCCTCAGGCCCAAATGACGTATCCGCAGTTTCGAGTTGGACTATCTCTAAAGGAACCTCTAGTTCTTCGGCAACTATTCTGGTTAACGCTTTGCGAATGTTCTGACCAATTTCCACTTTCCCTGTAAATGCGGTAACAGTGCCATCGGAATTTATGCGTAGCCAAGTATCCATTTCAGGATTCATCGCTAGGCTCGGCGAGACTTCCTCAGGCTTCATCTTTGTTTTTACTCAATGAACGGATAGCAGCAAGGATCCGGGGATGAGCTCCACAACGGCACAGATTTCTTTCGAGAGCTCTCCTGATCTCATTTTCATTTGGTTCGTCATTCCATGCCAAGAGGGAAGTAGCGGCCATTATCATGCCAGGAATGCAGTATCCGCACTGGCCAGCATCATGGGCGATAAAAGCTGACATCAGGGCGTCATCTTCCGAAAGACCCTCTAATGTTGTGATCTCGCGTCCTTGTATCTCATCGAGTGTAAGACTGCAGGACTGAATAGCTTCGCCTCCAACGATGACCGTACATGCGCCGCATTGTTTTAGGCCACACCCGTACTTGGCTGCATAGAGGCCGAGTTCGTTTCGAAGTGTTGTCAATAAGGTCGTAGAGCGATCTATGTTCAACGTGTGTGAATGACCATTGACTTGGATTTCGATAGTATCTTTCTTCACGTGCATATTGTACAGAGTACTGATTGAATTCACCGAAGTTTGTCGAACGGTGGGACGAAACTTTTGATAACTTGGCAGAGGGAAATTTTCGTCCAAATGGAGCATCTTATGATTACTTTTAATTGCGCACCTTCTAGTACTTCATCTGGAAATGGGAAGGCGCGTACTTCTTACAAGAAAAGTTTTAGTATCGATATTCATTGCCATGTTCACACTGAAGAGGCTGCGAAATTGGCAGAAGATGCTTTCTCTCCTGAGAAGGAACCTGCACTGCGCCACGCGACGATGCATAGCAATCAAGTAAATCAAAAGCAGATGGCTGATTTGCATCCAAAATTGACGCAACTCTCCGAAAGAATCGCAGATATGGATCAAATGGGAATCGATATTCAAGCGATTTCACCTAGTCCGTTTCAATTTTATTATTATACAGAACCGGATCTCGGAAGAATTTTATCAAGAACCGTAAATGAGAATCTTGCAGCAGCCGCGAGTAAATATCCAGATCGCTTCGTCCCTTTTGGAACGGTCCCACTGCAAGATCCTCGGCTTGCAGTTGAAGAGCTATCTTATTGTGTAAAAGAACTTGGGATGAGAGGAATTGAGATCTCTTCTCAGGTAAACGGTACAGAGTTAACTCACGCAGGCTTGGAGCCTTTCTGGAGTAAAGTCTGCGAACTTGAAGTCCTCTTGTTCATGCACCCCTTGGGATTTACTGAAGGAACGCGTTTGACGGATCACTACTTCAATAACATCATAGGTAATCCGTTGGAGTCGACATTGGCCGTAAGCCACATGATTTTTGATGGGGTTTTTGAACGCCATCAAAAGTTAAAACTTTGCGTAGCTCATGGAGGAGGATATCTCCCAACTTATGCGCGAAGGATGGATCATGCGCATGCTGTTCGTCCAGATTGTCGAGAAAAGATCGAGAGAGCTCCCACTGAATATTTGAAACAAGTCTACTTTGATTCAGTTGTTTTCGATCCCGAGCATCTTGCACATTTAGTGCGTCTGTACGGGGCGGATCATGTGCTCTTAGGTACCGACTACCCATATGACATGGGAGAACCCGATCCTGTTGGGTTGGTCGATCGAGTGAGTTCTATTTCCGCGACTGAAAGAGAAAAGATTGTCGGGGGTAACGCGTTGCGATTATTGGGTCTGGAATTAAATGATTAGCTGTTATCCATTGCAATAGGATTGAGGGCTGTGATGAGAGAAGCTCTGAGTCTCTATTTGAATCGTTGCATGGCTAATACCGTAGTTTCTCCCAAGGGTTTCGTATGCTTTCTCAAGCAATCGGGAAGAAGAAACCTCCTCTGAAAGAACCACAATGTGACATGAGAGTGCTATTCGTCGGCTTCCGATTGTCCACACGTGCAAGTCGTGTACATCGCTAACGCTTTCAATCGTTTTGAGAGATTTTTCAATTTCTCTCACGTCTAAATTTCTAGGGGCAGCTTCCATGAGGACATCAATTACGTCTCTTAATAGATAAAAGGCAGAAGTGA
Source organism: Deltaproteobacteria bacterium UBA6930 (assembly GCA_002450755.1). GTDB lineage: Bacteria > Myxococcota_A > UBA9160 > UBA9160 > UBA6930 > UBA6930. The sequence continues at coordinate 3,056 of DKAI01000194.1, read as the reverse complement.
GAATCAGAATAGAAATGAATACAGAGGCGACGGTATCCACCCAAAATGCTTCGAACCAAAGAATTGCGATTCCTGCCAATATGGCCCCTATGCTTCCGAGCATATCGCTGAGAATATGCAGCCAGGCTCCTCGAAGGTTCAAGTTATGAGAATGTTCTCTTCTCAGAAGAAACAGGCATAGGATGTTTACGCTTAGCCCCGCGGTTGCGACAAGAAGTACGGTTTCTCCTGGCACTTCAATTTTGGAGCTATCCCAAAATCGTCCGAAGGCCTCTCGCAAAATCAATGCTGAAGTTACGAGAAGAAGGAGTCCTTGGCCAAGAGCTGCTAGCGCTTCTACTCGATGGTTGCCGTAGGTCCGATGTGGCTGTGCGGGTTTTTGTGCTAGCCAAGAAGCTAACAGAGCCAGGCCCAGAGCAGAAATGTCCGAAAGCATATGGCCCGCGTCGGCTAAAAGGGCGAGCGATCCGCTCAAAAGCCCAAACGTCAATTCAAGTAGAAAAAATAAGGAAGAGAGGCTCAGGACCAAGGCTATGGTCCTGAAAGTTGAGACGTTATTTTCTTCCATCTTTTCGATTGGTTTGTTCGTAGATATGCCCTTTAAAATCGACACCGTTCATGGCTAGCAACTCTTAAGCTCGGCTCTGTGCAATTCCCAAAGCCAAGTCCTTGGCTAATCGGTGCAGTCATCATTTTGCATCGGATGGCGTTAGTGACCAAAGAGGGTCGTATTTTGGCGCTACGGAGACATTGAGAAGAGCTCTTACCTCTGCCAAAGGAAGAACGAGCATTGTCTCCCATGGCGCTGAGGTCAGCCATTCAGTCTTGCGCCCCGCTAGAAATGCATTCCATAAGAGCCTACGGTCTGCCGCGCCTTTCGCATTCAAGTAGGCCATCAAAGCAATAAATCCTATCCCCCAGTGCCAATTCTGTGCGAAGTCAAAAGCGAGTAACGCAGCTTCTCCACGCAAGTCTCGACCGTAGCCGGTTACGACGTGCCATAAGTCATGAGTATCACGTCTTCTAGTAACGAAATACAGTAAATCTTCTGGGCAATCTTCGTAGAGTGGAGTTTTCTCGCTTGCTTGGACGAGGCCAGATGCAGTTATCTCTCCCTCTCGCATAAATTTCGCGTAAGTAAAGCCGAGGCTTTCGATCGGAAGCGTCTCTAGTGTGCTTAAGTCCGTCAAAGTGGGCAGAATCTGAGGCCTATCAGCGAGTAATTTTTTGCCACGTTCGCTTGAACGAAATCGATTAAGACCCCGAAGGTCGGCATTACCTCGAAGTGCATCAATAATTTCAAAAACATATTCGGTTCTTCCAGGGTCTTTATAAAGTTTCCTCCACGCCTGGTATGCCTCGTTCCAGCGCATTGAACGATCGGGGGAGACAGCTATCAATTCTTTCTTTGATGGATGTCCGTGGTGCTTCATTCTGTGCATTATACCGATCGCCTATCCCCTAACAAATTGCTTCAAAAAGGCCTCTTCGCCATCGCTGCTGCCAAAAAGAATCAACTCGCTGTCTGAAGGTAAAACGTAGTCGTGTCGGGGATTTAATTCGGTTCCAAAGGATGATTTAACTGCTACAACACTACACCCACTGTCTTGGCGGATTCTGCTCGATTGGAGAGCCCTGTTTGTGAGGGTGTTCGGAGTTCGAACCCGAAACAGTCCCATTTCTTCGGTTAACATGACTATGTTTCCTCTCCTCAAGCGGTTCATGATCATGGTTGCACCAACAGATCCATAGGAGAGCCCAAAGTCGGCTCCTGCTCTCCGAAGTGTCGAGACGGTTCTCTCCGCCGTTGCACGGCTTATGATTTGAATATCGGGGCGGAGTCTTCGGATGTAGATTGTCAGGTAAACATTGAGATCGTCGTCTCCAGTACTAATAATTACAGCGGGAGCCTCCATGATTTTGGCTCTTTTAAGAATTTCTAAGTCTGCCGCACTGCCTAAGACGTCGTGTGCAGAATCCATTATGAGTGCCGCATTCTTTTCGACGACTCGGTAATCGAGTTCTCTTGAGTCGAGCTCTCTACATACGGCGCGTCCAACCCTACCTGCTCCAATTACCAAGACGGGCTTGTTGGTAACGTTGTAGATTACGAAAGCCTCGTCATAGCGATCCAGCTGCTCGCGTGTGCCTGCTAAAATCAACACGGTGTTTTCTGTAACGACGGATTCAGCTTCCGCTGGTTGCAAGATGTTTCCATTCCAAAGGCCTACCACGACCACCCCGAAGCGCTCGCGGATTGCATTGTCGCGGAGCGTCTTTCCGATCAGAGGGGTACGATCTGCTGCAGCCTGAGCAAATAGGAGGTCGTCCGATTTTCCTATTGGGTGGCTTACGGAGTCTCCGCCAACGAATCGATTGGCGAGCCATTGACCGAGGGTATCCGCTACTTGGAGCACCTCGTCGGCTCCCGCTAGCTCCAACACATCAACAGAATCAATGTGATCCGCTGTCGCGAGGATGGGTGCGTTTTTGTTGATCCCCCGGGCGTTAAAAACCACATTGGTGTTTATCACATCACTGTTCGTGGTCGCGATGAGTGCAGCACTCGAGGCGCGCAGGTTTTTGTAAGTGTCGGGGTCGTCTAGAGGACCTAGTCCTACCGATATGCCTTCCTCCCGTAGGCGCAAAGCTTCTTCGAGCTCAGGAACCACTAGAACATAAGGATATTGAAAACTTATGAGGCGAGGTATGAGCGAACGTGTAATGGATTCGTCCCGGGTGAGTATCACATGATCCCTGATGTATTCAGGAAGCACTCGAGGCGCGCGCGCTGCCCGATGGGAAGCCATCCATGGTTCATAAAAAAGCCTGATAAATGTAAATGGCAAAAGAACCAGAAGCAGGATCATTCCGGAGAGCAAGACTATGAGGGAAAAAATTCTGCCTGCATCCGATTGAAAAGTAATATCTCCGAAACCTAGAGTAGACATCACGGTCAATGTCCAGTAGAGACCGGTGACCCAACCGTGGCTTTGGCCCTCCAGGCCCATCATGTGCTGAAAGAGAAAGGTGTAGAGGAGAATGAGCGTTGCAAC
>DKAI01000199.1 GCA_002450755.1 Deltaproteobacteria bacterium UBA6930 | reverse complement strand
AACACCTCACGTTCCTTAGAACCTACTTGAGGACCAATTGCGCCTTCTTGTTCCATCTGTTCAACAATTCGAGCCGCTCGGTTGTACCCAATCCTAAGGTTTCTTTGTATATAGGAAATCGACGCTTTTCGGGTCTCTGCAACAATTTCCAGTGCCTTATCGTAGAGTTCGTCGAGGTCGTCGCCTCGAATTTCTCTCGCGTCACTTTGTTCGTTCAAACGGAGAAGTTCTTGATCAAAATTCGGCCGACCCTGGGAGCGAAGTCCCTTCACGAGAAGCGCGACCTCTTGCTCAGTTACAAAAGGTCCATGCAACCGTTGTAAGCGCGATGTGCCGGGAGCCAAATACAACATGTCTCCTTGACCAAGAAGTTGCTCAGCTCCCTTGTGATCAAGGATGGTTCTGGAGTCGTGACCAGATGAAACCTGAAAGGATATCCGGGACGGAAAGTTCGCCTTAATCACACCGGTGATTACGTCAACGCTTGGTCTTTGAGTGGCCAAAACCAAATGAATTCCAGCCGCCCGAGCCATTTGCGCCAGTCTTTGCAATGACGCCTCTACTTCACGTGCAGCAATTAACATCAGATCAGCCAGCTCGTCAATTACGACTACAATATAAGGAAGTCGACCGTACGGAACCTCCAGCCCCTCATCTTCTCCTGGCTCGGGTCGCAGTCTAAAGTGTGTCTCACCGGCTTCTAGCTCCTTGCTAACCCTCTCATTAAACTGCGATACATTCCTCACCCCGAGTGCCGCCATCATCTTATAACGATCTTCCATTTTCTTTAAGACGCCACCAAGAGCTGCAGCAGCTCGTTTGGGATTTGTTACAACCTCAGCAATCAGATGCGGAATTCCTTCGTAGATAGACAACTCTAGTAGCTTGGGGTCAACGAGGAGAAGTTTAACGTCCTCTGGATGTGAACGGCAAAGGATGGAGCAGAGGAGGGCATTAAGAAAAACGCTTTTGCCCGTACCTGTTGCACCAGCTACCAACAAATGTGGCATTCGCGAAAGATCTGCTTCGACCGGATTGCCAAAAATGTCCTTTCCTAGGGCGATAGGGAGGTGTGAATCGCTATTTTTGAAATTCTGCGATTCAAGTAGATCCTTAATGTAGACGACTTCTCTTTCAGGATTAGGCACTTCGATCCCGACAACTGATTTTCCTGGAATCGGAGCAATAATTCGAATAGTAAGAGCACGAAGGGCCAAGGCCAAATCATCGGCCAAATTGACAATACGATTAACTTTAATCCCTGAAGCGGGTTCAAACTCATACATAGTAATCACCGGCCCAGGGTGCACCGTTACGACTTTTCCTTGAACACCGTAGTCCTGAAGCTTCTTCTCTAGTATCCGCGAGTTCATTATCAAGCTTTCTCGATCATACTCACGTTTTTTAGCCGTTCCGGCTTGGAAAATATCCATATCTGGGAATTCGTAAGGACCTGACTGGACCTTCTCACGAAAAAGAAATTCTTCTTGCGCTGGCTCCAGTTCACGCCTGTCTTCTCTATGATCAACGATGCTTGGATCTGAAGGGGACCCCTCTTTCTTCTCTCGAGGACTCGAAAATTTTTCCTCTTTCGACACAACGGTTTTGCTCGGCTCAACGTCTTGCCTGACCGTCGAAACCCGACCCCTACGGGCTCTGCGCTCTTTTAGGACTTGAACGCCTGACCAGGCTCGTAAAGCAGATTCGTAGGACCATCTAGAAACTAGTCGTGCTCTTCGAAAACCTACCTGGCCGAACCTGAGAAAGAGATCCACGATAGTCTTACACAACCTACCAACCACAACAGCAGCTTGTAGAGGAGAAGCTCCCACAACACCAAGGGACGAGAAGGCAAGAAAAACCGTATTTAATAACAGAGCTCCTGTGGCGCTCAAAAGTTTCATCTCGAATTTAGCCAGAGTTTCGCCCAATACTCCACTACTAAAAACACCTGGGCCCTTTATGGAAAATTGAGAAAGCAATTCAGGGAACGTCGAAACCGAAAGAAGAAGCAAAAAGCCCGAGACAAAAAACCGAGAGTTGAGCCGTGGCATGCTCATACCAAAAAGTAATCTTCCCCCACAAACGAGGAGTGCAAGTACCACCACCCAGCCGCCGAGTCCAACCTGGTTTACCAAAACCGAGGAAACACTGGCACCCCAGGCACCAGCCTCATTCTGAACATGAGTTAGCTGAAAAGAGGCGTCTTTAGGACTGTAAGAAAACAGTGCAAGTGCTGACAGCAGGGCCACAGCCACAAGGAGCAGGCCCAAAAGCTCTGACCCAAATCCGCTCAGTGACCTCGGACGCAACCAGTTAATGTTCCGAAGTCGACGCTTTTCCCCTTTTCTCCTCAACAAAACACCCCCAGCGAAAAACAAAATGACTAATCAGACTTTCCAACCGAGTAATTGCAACATCCTTACCGTTTCGCGCCGACCCCCTGAATTTACCGACGCCATTTACGAAGCGCCAAAAACCCGCTTAAAAGTCCATCGTCTGATAAGAAGGATCAAATCCCTCGAAAATTGCGTCATGGACCTGACGCTTCAGTTGATCCCGCCCAGTTAGGGAAACGCTGTGGGTAGGGATCGGTTTCCCAATCTGAGCCTTTACCACTCCACTCCGTACGCTCAGAGTACCCTTTGGAGTAATTTTACGGCTTCCCGATACGGTGACGGGGAGGATAGGCACGCCTGCCTCCAAGGCAAGATGAAATCCCCCGCTCTTAAACTCCTGCAACTCTCCCGTCTTGCTGCGAGTTCCCTCGGGAAAAATAATCACGCTTACGTCCTCGCTTACACGGCGCGCGGCTTTTCTCAAAGTTTCAACTGCCCTCTTCCTGTTGGATCGATCGATTAGAATGTGGTTTGACAAAAACAAAGCCCATCCAAAAAGGGGTATCCAAGTCAGCTCTCGTTTCGCCACAAAACGCCACCGTATAGGCAGCGCTAGTACCAAGGCCCCGACGTCTATAAGGCTCTGATGGTTGGACATAATTACGTAAGTCTGCGTTTGATCTATGTGATGAAGTCCGGCGACCTTTACTCTGATCTGGCAAGTAGAATAAATCCATCGAAGCCAGGTCGTTCCCATCCAGTTCACTACCTGGCCTCTACGGTCCACAACCCCCACGAAACAAGCTAAGAGCGACCAGAAAATTGTATATAGAGGCACCAGCAAATATCGAAGCTGGTAAAGAATCACCTTGTGTCCCGTAAAACCGAGGAATACATGTGGTCATTTTAGCCTTAATTGCTGATGACCCCACAAGTCGCGTCCTCAGGTACTAAATTAGGAAGACTTTTTCTTGACGTAAACGAAGTGCCAAGGAATGATGATGGCAGTTTCAAGACCACGGAGATCACATGGCAAGCGTTAATAAAGTCATATTGGTTGGAAACCTCGGACGAGATCCTGAGCTCAGGTATACACAGAATGGCCAGGCCGTAGCGAATTTTTCCCTTGCAACTACGGACCGATGGAATTCTCGGGAGGGCCAACGAGAGGAACGTACGGAATGGCATCGAATTGTCGCATGGGGGAAAACTGCCGAGCTATGTGCTCAGTACCTCGGAAAGGGCCGTTCCGTTTATATAGAAGGCCGAATTCAGTCACGAGAGTGGGAGGATAAAGAGGGACAAAAACGAAATACCACTGAAATTGTTGCCCAAACGGTCCAGTTCCTTGGCGGTCGAGGAGGAAGCTCTGGTGGTGGAAACGATTTTGGTGACCCTCCGCCATCAAATGACCCTGGAACAGGCTCGGTGCCACAAGGAAAGGATGAAATACCCTTCTAAAATGGCATTCTTCACGCACATGATTTGAAAAGAAAGGAACCCCCAGTACTCGAGCCCAACCTGCTTCAAAAAACCTATAACTCGAGAGAGTCCGGGCATCGCCTAGGCAGTCCATCAAAATTGTAGACCCTCAAGACAATTAGTCCTAGAAAACAACCTCCACTCAACCTAGGAAAACTTATGAACGAAACTCAACTATCAGTTGGAGCACCCGGTTACAGCGACCTAGTCGAGCGAGCAAAGGCAAGCAAAACTCTCATTCAAGCTGAAGCGTTTAAAGCCGAAGAAGTTCGCCACATGACCGATCTTTGTTACGCGAAACTGCATAAAGACGGCTTTTTCCACATGATGACACCACAAACCCTGGGCGGCTCGGAGCTTTCCTGGTCCGATGGACTAGCGGTAGCGGAGAGTTTGGCACAAATCGACGGGTCCACGGGATGGTGCTTAATGGTCGCCGGAGTCATACACGGTAGCTGTGGCTCATTGCTTGTTGAAAAGGGAAAAGACAAAATCTTTTCCCCTGGCACCGCTATTAACATCGCAGGCCAAGGAATTCCTCGTGGCACTGCCTCCAGAGTTGATGACGGTTACCTGATTAAAGGCGAATGGAGTTATGGGAGTGGCATTTACCATTCGAATTGGATCCATAGCGGGTGCGCTGTCTTGGAAAACGGCAAGCCAATTTTAGATGCGGATGGGAAACCCGAAGTCATCATTGCGTATACCCCTCGCGAGAGCATTGAACTCCTAGACAACTGGAATGTACTTGGCTTACGAGGTACCGGAAGTTTCGACTACAGAATCCTGGATGAAGTTTTCGTTTCCAAGGAAACGACCTATCGGTATAACAAAACGGATGTAGAACGAGGTGGCTTTCATTTTTCCCTTGGAATTGTCGGGTTTACCGCGTGGGGTCACACTGCATTCGCTCTTGGTACTGGTCGAAATGCCCTAGATCAATTGCGAATCATTGCGAGTGAAAAAGTTGGACCCTTTGGAGTTCTTGGAGATTCCGAAAGTTTTCAAGAAAAGTATGCACGTGCCGAGGCAAAATATCGTGCCACGAGAGCCTTGGTTTACAAGGTATGGAACGACATTGACGAGACCCTGCTCAAGGGACGTCCGCCAACCAATGAAGAAATCGCCTTAATTAAACTAAGCTTTCACTATACACATGAGGTCATGTCCGAGATCTGTACCTTCTCGTACAATTATGGTGGCGGCATTGCGTTGAGGCCTAGTCCACTGCAGCGTTGCTACCGTGACATGCATGCCGCGATTCAGCACGTACTTTTGTCCGATCAAATCATGCAAGATTGTGGAAAGGTCCTTTTAGGAAGGGCGCCGGCCGGAATTAAGATGCAGTTGTTGGGCTTTCACTAAGTTAACGAAAGACTCTCTGGCTCGGTCTTTAAACGAAGCGAACCGCGGTTTACCGAAAGTCGCCATCTGCCGCAAGCAGAAAGCGTCTAGGACTAAATTTCTTGCCAGTTGCCTTCGCATAAGCCGTGAGTTCTGATAGCCACTGGTCACGAGCGTTGATCGGAAGCGCATGCAGTTCAACACGAAAGCGCCGTTGGTTTCTCTGAGCCAGACTCAACCACTTCTCAAACCTTTCCTTACAGGACGGATTTGATGCCGAGTTAACTGTCCTGCATAGGGTCGCAGCCGGCTTTGCATGAGGAACACTTCGTTTGGGAGTAGATAACGAAGGAACTGTATTTCTTTCAAAAGTCATACCGCCACCCCGGACCTTGTTTACACCAGGTATGAGTTGCTGTTGTGGGGTTTTGTATGGTGCAGAATTCTGGTCAGTAGTAATCCTCGTATCGTTTTGCATTATGTCGAGTAAGTCAGTACCTGAGAAAAAAGCTACGAGAACAAAACCACAGACAATCGCTGAAAGGGACGCTCGCGAGGGAGAATGCCAAAAGAACTTTTTCACCCACTCCATCCGTTCAGTCTTTTCGGTCACCATTGATACGATGCGGGAGTGCATACCAGAAGGCAGCTCGGGGTCTGGAAATTGCCTAAGAACCTTTCGCAAGTTTGAAATCGCCTCGAGTTCCGCGCGGAGTCTGGGGTCACGTTCTAGTTCGCGTTCTAACTGTTCACGTTTCGCCTCCGGAAGGTCTCCCTCCAAATAGGCACTCAAGTGAGACGACATCGACTTACCAGGTATCTTCATTTTTCCGTTTCCTCAAAAAAACTTTCATTATCTTTCGACAATTCTTTGACTGAATCGCCGAGAACCGCACGAAGTGCATTTCTCGCGCGATGAATTCGTGATTTGACGGTGCCTTGTGCAACACCAAGGATTGTGGCTATTTCAGAATAGGGCCTGCCTTCAATATCGTAGAGGACAAGTGGCGCACGTAGACCGGGTGAAAGGCTTGATATCGCAATCTGTACCTGATTTTGCAGTTCACGGCTCAGTGCAGAAGCTTCGGGACCAAGCGGAGCGTTCGGCAGATTTTCTCCAGTTTTCTGACTATCTACCAGAGCATTCATCTGTGCCCGTTTTCGACCCAGGCTACGACGCCTATTGAGCGCAACGTTGACTGCAACCCGGTACACGAAAGTCGAAAATCTTGATTCCCGCCTAAAACGTTTCCCGTGTCTATGTAGATTTAGAAACGTCTCTTGAGTTAAGTCTTCCGCCTCATCTCTGTCTCCCAACATTCTAAAAAGAAGTCGGAAAACTCTCTGCTGGTGCCTCTGAACCAAGGCAGCGAAGGCTTCCTTACTACCCGCCTGCCAATTAACTACCAGTTCGAGATCCGGATCGCCTTCTCCTTCTTCGGTGACCCGCGTCAATGCGCCGAGCTTATTGTCCTGATCAAGAAGTGATTCAGTCATGGTAGACATACCAATAAGGACACCTGACAGCTTGAGGTAGTTCCCCAAAGCAGATCCTCACCTGGGCTGCCCTTTTTTTGGGGACTCTTTTCGTTGCCAGTCTCCGCTCTTACCACCCGATTTACTTACTAGCTCTACAGCTTCTAATGTCATGTTCCTGTCGATAGCCTTACACATGTCATAAATCGTCAAACCCGCTGCAGAAACCGCTACCAAAGCCTCCATTTCTACGCCGGTTCGAGCCTGCGCTTGTACCGTAACTTTTATAGAA
>DKAI01000069.1:3389-3700 GCA_002450755.1 Deltaproteobacteria bacterium UBA6930 | reverse complement strand
ACGTGGATCCAAGGGATGGATACCGATGGGGTTCTCTCTATGCAAAATCCACGCTCCGAGTCCAACCCCGCCTAAATAACGCCGCAAAATCTTTTCAGGAATTGAGACCTTTTCTCCTTGATTCTTAGACAAATCAAAGCGTAGATATTTTCCGTGAAAACCAAACATAAAGTAATTTAGCCACCTGCCGGCGCGTCTAGAACAATTACGCTTTCTTCCGGACCCACTGGCATATGGACGTTCCTGACAAATTCTCCACCATTGAGTGAGATTAGAAATTCTCTTCCCAGAATATCGTTTTCGATCCATCT
>DKAI01000069.1:0-3080 GCA_002450755.1 Deltaproteobacteria bacterium UBA6930 | reverse complement strand
ATATCGGGTGCAGCTAACTTCAAAAGTTTCCCAAGAGTCGAAATCGGCAGTGTCTGTAAACGCATGCCCGTTAGAAGACGGGTACGGCCAAAGAATTCTACTGTCGCTTTTGCATCAGGGTCAACTTTTGAAATAGCCTCGAGGTAATCTTCTGGATTATTCATTCCATCCAAACCTGGATTGAATGTTAAATCAGTTTCTTTCATAATCTCAGCTCCCATTTTCTTGAGAAGGTCATAGGGCCTGGCTCGACCTGAACGGAGTAAAGATCGGGCTACGGTGGCACCCTCTTTGGGATAAACTGCAGCTAAAGTCTGGACAATACCTCCAAGCTCCATCGCTACCGGTATTCCACGTGAAAGAAGAATATCCACAAACTGTCGAGACACAAAAGGCATATCTGTCGCGATAACGAACGCAATATCGGCTTCCATGGCCTCTAACCCTCGTGCAATACCGGCCAGAGGGCCTTGATGATCGTCTTCATCAATTACAATCTCTGCAGACGACAGCACCGGAAGCGTCAGGCTGCTCGATGAAACTACGAGGACCTCGTCCCCCAAATCCCGGAAACGTTCCACTATATAAGAAATCAGATTAGTTCCTCTCCAGGGCAGGAGTGCCTTGGGACGCCCCATGCGACGGGATTCACCTCCGCAGAGAATAACTACAGCAGTCTTCATCTTTCGTCTTTTGCATACGACGATGATCGGGTCGCATCCGTCGATTCAGAAAAATTATCTAGTACTGATACAAGAGGACCAAGAGCAATTTGCCCCAAACCACAAATACTGGTTTGACGGAGTGTTTCATGCAAATCTCGTATCACAGTCTCTTTGCTTTCACGTAATACACCGGAGCTTTCAAGCAGATCAACGGCCTTCTCAGTTCCAACACGACAGGGCACACACTTACCACATGATTCATTACGGAAAAAAGCTGCAACGTTTACTGCAGCATCAAGTAGATTCTGTCCTGCTCCGACAAACAAGACTGCTCCTGAACCGAGCATCGAACCGGCCTTGAGCAAAACATCAAAGTCGATCGAGAGATCTAAGGCTGTATTTGGAAGAAAATTACTTGAGGCTCCTCCAGGTGCGAGCGCTATCAACTCTGTACCATTCCTCATACCACCAGCTCGATCGAGCAACTCCCCCAAAGTGGTTCCCATCGGCACAAGAAAGACCCCAGGCATCTCTACATCTCCGCTAACGCTAATAAACTTTTGACCGTAGCAATCGTTTCGTCCAAGATTTTTCCACCAATCCCTACCGTTGACAACGATCCCAGGTACATGTGCAAGAGTCTCGACGTTGTTTATTAGGGTTGGTAGACCGTAAAGGCCAGATGTTCCTGGGAATGGTGGCTTATTGCGAGGCTCTCCCCGTCTACCTTCTAAACATTCGAGGAGGGCACTTTCTTCCCCAAGAATATATCCACCCGGAGAAACAAAAACTTCTATGTCGAAAGAGAAATTACTATCAAATATATTTCTTCCAAGAGCACCTATTTTGCGAGCCTGATCAAGTGCAGCCTCAAAACGCTGTTTCTCATACTCATACTCGTGACGGATAAAAAGTATTCCTTTATTCGAGCCTATCGCATATCCGGCAAGAATCATTCCCTCGATGACTAGATGAGAAAAGTCATAGAGAATCTGACGATCTTTGAAGGTGCCGGGTTCACTTTCGTCAGCATTGCAAATTACGTACTTAGGTTCTTGTTCTTGCGATCGGACTATTCCCCACTTTTTTCCCGTAGGGAAACCAGCTCCACCCATTCCTCTTAACCCGGCTTCCTCTAGAACCAGAGGAAGCATTTCGGGACTATCAGCTAAAGCTTTTCTTAGGGCTCCGTATCGGCTTTTTAACTTGGTATATGGGTCAGCGTTCTTATGTGATATATAGCTAGTCCCTAGATGTAAATCCTCAGAACCGGAAATTCTGGATAGCACTGAGTTTGATTTTGCTGACGTCGGTACGTTATCAACAGTTACAGCAGGAGCTGAATCACAACGACCCAGACAAGACGCGTCTCGAATCTCAATATCACTGTGATTCTTTAGTGTGTCTTTGAGTTCTTTTATCTGACCCTTATCAGCTAATTTACATGAAAGATCACGACAGATTCTTACAACGTGTGATTTTGGACATGTCCTCTCGAAATGCGTATAAAAACTCGCAATGCTCTCTACTCTATGAAGAGGAACCTTCAACTCTACAGCAATTCCGTTTAGAAACTCGTCACTCAACCATCGCGACTGATGCTGCTCGTCAAGCAGCCTCTGTATAAGCTCTCGGTAGTTGTCGAGAGTCTTGCGAGGTTTATCTGAGGAAGAATTAGACACTATTGCTCCAGCGTCTACATTGTAGCAGGAGATTTAAGACCAACTAACTCTATCAACCTTAGGCTCTAAAGAGGAGTAAGGCATTGCGATGATTGCGGTAACTGGTGCGAATGGTGATCTAGGAATTCGACTACTAAAGACTCTAAAAGCGAGCGGCCCAACAAGAATACGAGCTCTAGTAAGATCTGAACCTGCTCGCAAAAGAGTTCAAAATGAATTGGTATCGGGAGTTGACATTCAGATAGTTGACTATCGCAATGTCGATAGCTTTTCTAGAGGAATTGCCGGATGCTCTGCAATCGTGAACCTAGTCGGGACAATTTATGGGAGTAAGGGTTCGCCTTATCAAGGAGCCAACGAAGACGTGGTCGATAACCTTTTAAAATCCGCAAGGAATTTGACTGACCCATACATTATTCAAGTCAGTATCGTAGGAGCGAACGAGAAGTCTAATAATGATTGTTTGTCCTCACGTGGTCGATCGGATGCCAAACTTCTTCAAACCTGGAAAAAATCTCTGATATTGCGAGCTCCAATGGTGTTATTTCCAGGAGGACCGAGTGCCCTTGCTCTGCGTAGACGAGCGAACGGTTGGGAATTTTGGATGGGAAACGGTTCAAATCTGGAACAACCGTTAGATGATCGTGACTTATTTTCAGCGATTGAAAAGGCTATAAGCAGACCATCGGTATTAAGAGGAGATTACGACCTCGTGGGACCGGAAACGGTTCGC
>DKAI01000164.1 GCA_002450755.1 Deltaproteobacteria bacterium UBA6930 | reverse complement strand
CGGTTCCCTATCCAAAGTAAATCCTAAATTATTCACTAAATAATCATGACCTGGATAAATCTCGGTGTTTTCGGGTAAACCGGCTAACTGTTTCACGAAAGTCTGGTACAGCTCCCTTGGATGTCCTCCGCCGTGACAATTGCCTGCCCCGGCATTAAAAAGAGTATCTCCACTAAAAAGCCCTGGCGTATCTGTCTGTGACAATAGGCAAACGTGACTCATTGTATGCCCGGGAGTATCGAGAGCCAGAAGTTCTACTGTTTTTCCTACCTTTATAACATCGTTAGCTCTTAAGCCTTGATCCATATCAGGTATATGTCTGCCCGCATCTGCATGAGCCAACAATTTTGCACCGGTAGCTTCAACAACAGATGCGTTACCACCTATATGATCTCCGTGTTCATGCGTGTTGACTATTTGGGTAATATCCCAACCCTTCTCTTTTGCTTTGGCTAGGCATTTCTTGTAGTCAAGAGGGTCAATTGCTAGAGCTTCACCTGTAGAAGGACAAGCAATTAAGTAGTTAAAGTTCCGATAAGAGTTTCCCGTCCAAATTTGTTCAACAAACATATCTAACTCTCCTCTGCAAAATAATTGACTTATCTGATTTAGCCGATGCACCACATGCGTCAAAGATAGGATACGATTTAGTCATTAGCTCGATTCCGCACTAAAGGACACCTTTGATGACTCGCCCCATGGCCCGAATATCAGTCATAGTCTTACTATCGGGCCTTTTCTTATTAGAAGGCCTGATAGTCAGCTGCTCCTTAGCTCCAGATCGATCAAATGGGCGACAAACCGGGCAAACCCCACCTAATACGGAAAAAAAAGCTTCTAGAGGCGAAGTAGTTCCAAGTTCAAAAATTGCCGGCACTTCAATTGGTCGTGGTGAGCATTATTACAGGTCCGCCCGAAAGGCACTGGAAGACGAAAAGGATCAAGAAAAATACATCTTATTGTTAGAGAGGTCCACAGATCAATTTGTGAAAGCATTGGAACTCGAACCTAGGGATAGTCGCCCACACTTTTTTCTAGCCGTAATTGACGCATATCGTGGTGACTTAACATCCGCTCTTAGGGGTTTCAATAATGCTCGTAAATTAAACCCAACTGGCGTTTCGTACACCAATATTGCCGAAATTTTTATCTACTTAGGACGTCTTCAAAAAGCTTACAAATGGAACGACCTTGGACTTCGTAAGGGTGCACCCTATGGCGCATACGTATTCAATGAAATGCTGCTTGCCTGGAAAGAAGGCGACCTAAAGGACGCCGAAAGTAATTTCTCCACTCTAAAGAAAAACAATCCGGAGTATCTTTCAGTTATTAATGTCTCTGAACTATCCAAACCGCCAGAAACTTTTGAAGATTTCGCGCAATATTGTTGTAGTAGTCCAGCCTGCGGACCTTACATGATAGAAGCTTGCACCGAACTTTCACTTACAGTTCAACAGAGAAAGTTATCGCAGGAAGCCATCCTGAAAGATTTGAAGATAGAAATAGAACGTACACGGCGTTTAAGAAAAATCTATGACCAACGACGGGAATTAGAAATCACGATCGAAGCACCCAAGAGTCCGTAGGTATAATCTACGGTTTCTCTTTCCTATTTTCCTACTAAACCATGAGCTTCTGTCGTACAAATACAAAGGGCCTCTGTAAGCCAGAAGCCCTTTGTATCCGTCGATTGTACCCCTCGCTAACGAATAGCTACCGGATTAATTACCATTTGGACCGCTCCCTTAAAACGGGCCTGTCCGAGAACAAACATGAATTCCCAGGCTTCATCCCGAACAAGTTCATCAGTAACAAGATTTTCCAAGAGATAAATACCTCGTTTGGTGATCAGTTCTTGGTGAACCGGAACAAACTCTCCTTCTTTAACAGGAGGATGAGCCTCCGTGCCAGTAGTATCCCCTCCCACTGCGACAGGATTAAAACTCGCAATATATTCAGCGGCTTCCACGCCGATTCCAGGCCATGTGCTTATAGCCATTGCGGGATCAAGTTCCTGCATCTTCATATATCCAGAGTGAGTAATCACAACGTCACCGGTCTGCAGACTAATTCCTTGCCGCTTTAGAGCACCTTGAATATCGGCCTTTGTGAAGGTTGTACCACCTTTGATCATATCGACGCCACCCCTATTCATAACAGATCCTACGCCTTTGTTTTTTAAGTAACCGACCATATCCAAGACGACGCCTCGAGTAACCATTGGAGGAATCTCTTCTATTCCAAATTTCGTTAATCCCGTGCCGTGATAAAAGTCTTTCGGCGTCAAGCCGTTGTAAAAATAATCACCGATTGCGGCATGACCTAATCCATCAATTTGAGAACCAACACCCATATGCGTGAACATATAATCATCAAAGTATTTGAAGTTGTTAGTCCCTAGAGGGGCGGCCAATCCGTCAGCTCCATCACTGAAAACAAACAATAAGTGATCACGTGTTCCTGCCGCTGGGGTTGTTCTGCTCGTAACTTCACCCAACGCGTAACGTTTTCCTACTTTTATTAGCTTTGCCGCATTCAGTATAATTTCAGGAGTTATCTCATTTACCGATCCTAGTGTGTCGTCTGCTCCCCACTTCGAGGGATACCAGTCATGTCCTTCCGGCTTTTCCGAATGGGCACCATGACCAGCCGCGAGCGCTAGCGACGGCATGAACAAAAACACAGCTACAAGCAAGATTCGTATCATTTTAGATTTCCTTCCTATTGGTTACTTCTGACTGTGAAGCCAGGTTTGTTTCAAGTCAAAATTTTCAAATTGTTAAGCATCCTAAGCCCAACTAAATAGTTAAGCCGTCTGTAAATGACGTATCCACAGTCATCTCGATCTATACTCTACAGGTACAGCTAAGCCCCCTTCCGGATGATCATGAACAGGGACAAACCTTGAGGCTTCAATACCTTCATAGGAAGATTCATCGCCGCCAAACTTCTCGATCGAAAAGCTTACCTCTGCCATCGCGCACAAAAGCCATTCCAATCGTTTATCCTCTTCCCTACTACCAATCCGATCAGGGCCATCCAAATAATCTATCACCTCTTCCAAAAGCGGAGCGAAAAGATTATAAAAACGTTCCAGCTCTAATTTTGAACTCTGATGCCTTTTAGCCACTCTTTGTTGTTCTGTACCAAGACACCAACCTTCCTCTGCCAAGGGTTCGAGTGATGAAAATTTTACCGGAAGTCGCTGCATATTTTAGCCTCCTATGTGGTCTCGAACCCCTTCGCGTAAATATCTAATCTGCTGCTCTACGGCCCAATAGTTATGCCTAAGAAAAACTTCTTCATCCTGAAGATAAATATCGTTGCTCGCCCCTGACTCAAGTGCCTCTTGGGTTCTCTCGTGAGTTGTTCCATCTTCTCTCAAGGCATCTCGCAACAAAATCCGACCGTACTCCTCGGAGAACCGCTCACCCGCAGTCTGAGGCTCTGGCATATGTCCCTTCACCTCCCAGAGCATATGATTCTCAGAAATTGGCCAGAATTGATGACTGTGCCAAACCCCAGGGAGAACCAAAAGGTTTGTGTTTGGAAAAATAAAGACGATATCAAACCCCCAGTCCGGCGCGTTGCTACTATTGATTCCAGGACCAGTTGGTTTGAAATTTCCACCGATCCGAGTAATGGAGCTGTACTTACCTAACGCAAAGACCTCAACATCTTGAGGTGAATACTCCGGATTTCCTGGCCAGTTTCCATATCTGTGACGATCGTAGAGGTTCATATCAAAGCTCTCGACGTGAGGTCTATCCACTCGATCGAAAAGTTTCGGCCAGGTCTGACCGTGGAGGTACGGAACATGATAAACCTCCGATTGCGCATCCAGCCCTAATTTCCAATTGGACCGCTGATACGACTGGTAATGAAATCTGTGTGGCAGAGATTCGAACGGGTAATCAGAAAGGTGTGTCGATATCGGACCGAGAAACTCATCCAAGTCTTCATCAGGAGAAGAATCTAAATTTATAAAGATAAATCCAAACCTGACCCCGCACTCGACAGGCACTAAGCTCAGCTTCCCACAGAGAGGCTCAGAAAAATTTTTCTCTTCGGGAACAAACTTTAATTTCCCATCATCACCATAAACAAACCCATGAAACTTACATGCCCAATTAGCTCCTTTTTTATTACCCTTATAGTCCCAGACCAGTTTATTTCCTCTATGTCGGCAAACGTTATGAAAAGCTCTTATCGCTCCATCTTTTCCTCGAACGACTAGTACGCTCGCCTTTGCTGCCTGTATCTCTCGAACGATATAGTCTCCTACATTTGGTATTTCATCAGCCGTGCCTATATTTAACCAGCATTTTTTAAAAATATAATCACGCTCCCACTCGAACCATTTGCGCGATATAACCGGATCGGCTGAAATTGGACCGGTTCCAAGCTCTGGATACTTCTTGAACCAACGATTACCAAGGTCGGCCGGAAGAGGAGTCAGTTTTGTTGCAGTGTTCTTAGTCATTTCCCTAGAATAATAAACTTTTCAGGCCTTGGTGACTTCTTTTATACGATCTACTACTCCTCATCAGGAGAGTCTAAGCCGTCCCGACGTACCATTTTGAGTCCTTTTTTAGGGGAATCATCAATGTTCATCCATAGTAGCTCTGGACGAGAATAGTGGCCCGCGCCGTCTACCCAGAGCTTCACATCAGCGAGGTCTTCCAGATCGACGTCCGCGCAAACAAGTCTTTCCTCAGAACCTTTATGAGGCCCGGCCAAGTCAGCTGTAAATGGATGAATAATCGCAGACCACCCCCCCCCAACACCAAGAAACTCCTGCTGGCCCAATTCTGATTCCATAACAGACAATACGTCCTCTCCTACGGGGCTCGAAGCACAAACCACAAAACTCTGGGAGGTAAGAGCATGATTTCTCATCATCGCTTCGATCTGCTGATCAGCAATTTCGGTAAATCCCTGCATGGTCGAAAGCGAGGGCCAACATGCGGCATGGATCTCTTGTCCTTTTTCTAACAAAGCCTGTCGCGCAAGGTTCATCGTGTGTTCCCAGCACGCCAATCCACCCACCCGTCCTACACTGCCTTCTACCACTAACAAGCTTGACGCATCTCCTCGGCCCCAGATATACCGCTCGGCGTAGGTAGGTTGAAGTTTTCTATGGATACCTAAATTTTTCCCGTCATTATCAATAAAAGCCATGCTGTTATAGAGCGTATGACCTTCTGTCTCTCGTTCACAAAATCCAAGGACAACGGAAACATTATTTTCGGCCGCGCATTGCGCCACTTCTCGCATTTCACTGCCGTTGGCTTCAATCGCTGCATCATGGTATCGACGATTAAGACCCCCTTGAACTAGAGGTGGATAGCAATTAATCCAATACGGAAAGCCGGGCAAGAACACTTCTGGAAAGACTAAAAGATCGATGTTCTCCCTCGAAGCACTTCTTATCCACTCACAAGCCTTTTTGGTTGTCGCCAAGGTATCGAGAAACACAGGCGCCACATGGGCAGCTGCTAATTTCTTTTTATGAGCCATTTTCTTTATCAATCCTTTCTCTAAGCACACGCCGAAGAAGCTTTCCTGTTGGATTCCTGGGAAGCGAATCAATAAATTTGAATTTTTTGGGGATTTTAAAATTAGCTAATCGTTCCTTACAATAATTTTCTAATTCGTGAGCTGTCAAGTTCGATTCTTTTCCTACAATAAACGCTACCACTTGTTCGCCCCAGTGTTCATCGCTTTTTCCTATAACGACAGCCTCATGAATTTCTCTATGCTCCTCTAATACCTTCTCTATTTCTCCTGGATAGACATTCACTCCACCCGACAGAATCATATCCTTACTCCGCCCTTCTATGTAGAGATAACCTTCCTCATCGAATCTTCCTAGGTCACCGGACGTCAACCACTCCCCTCTTCGAATCTTTTTAGTCTCAGACTCTCTCTTCCAGTATCCATTGAAATGAAAAGGCGAGCGTGAAAAAACCTCCCCTAAATTACCTGGTTCTACCTGGACACCATTTTTATCTAGAATGGCCAGTTCAGTAAGCGGAAATGGAAGGCCTGCACAATTTTGTTTTTTTAGTTGATCCGAAGGTGGGAGATTACTCATTATCCCAGCCTCAGTAGATCCATAGCATTCGTATAATTTCTCTTCGCCAAAATATTCTATAGACATTCTTTTTATTCTTTCAGTTATCGGTGCAGCATTTGAGATAATCGTCTTCAATTCAGACTGCCTAAAAGATTGCAAGGCTTTTTTCGACAGGGAAAATACAGCACTCAAATGGGTGGGGACGACAAACACATTTGTAGCACCTTCGCGATCAATGCTTCCTAAAAGATTCTCCGGGTCGAATTGAGGAACAATTACTACTGTTCCTCCAGTTACTAATGGAGCAATTGCAAAAGCAAATCCCCCGCCGTGATACATTGGAGCGACAGCGATTGCTCGATCCTGTGGACCATAACATCCATATTCGCTCGCCATTGCGAAAAAAGTAAGAAGACGCGATCTATGGGAAAGCATTACTCCTTTAGGAACACCCGTTGTACCGGAAGTGTAACTAATGGCAAA
>DKAI01000042.1 GCA_002450755.1 Deltaproteobacteria bacterium UBA6930 | reverse complement strand
TTGGAGCTATCGAAACTGTCGTCTTAGTTTTTGTAACGGCTATCGGTGCAATTCTATTCTTTATCCTTGCTACTCGAAGGAAAACTTCGTCGAGTTCTTTATCAAAGAGATAGTTGCGAAATTTCTTCTCGGATGTATTCAGCTTGTCTGATCGCGAGGGCCACAATAGTCAGGGTAGGGTTTTCGGCGGCCCCAGTGGGAAACTGACTACCATCAGATATGAATAGATTTTTCACATCGTGGCTTCGGCCGAAGGAATTGCAAACTCCCTCGTCAGGGAGGACGCTCATTCGGCACGTACCTAAATTATGAGTTGATGGGTAGGGGGGTACGAGGTAGGTGTCTTTAGCTCCAACGGAATCATAAAGTGCGGAGCCTTGTTTGTAAGCATGGTTCCTCATAGCCGTATCGTTTTTGTGATCGTCAAAGTGTACGTTCGGAATGGGCATTCCATTCGAGTCATTTTCGGAATTGTGTAGGGTTACGCGGTTCGTTTCCCTTGGCATGTCTTCTCCAACGATCCACATGCCGGCCATATGTGAATATTGATCCATGGCTCGACTGAAATCTGCCCCCCATGCTCCGGGTTTAAGAAACGCGGCCATAAAGGGGAGACCGATGGCAATAGTCTCCATTTCATAGCCGCCCGCGAAGCCTCTCTTCGTATTGTGAATCGATTCATCTGTAATTATTCCTGCCATTGTCGTTCCTCGGTACATATGTACGGGCTTCTCGAAAGTGGCATAGACCGATCCAGTAGTATGTCTCATATAGTTTCTACCGACCTGATCCGACGAATTCGCGAGGCCGTCGGGAAACATTTGAGATGAGGAGTTAAGGAGGAGCCTAGGTGTCTCGATCGAATTTCCTGCGACGCAAACGGCGCGCGCTCTTTGTTCATGGACCGTTCCGTTGCTATCAGCGTAGATCACGGAGGTGGCTTTTCCGTTCTTGTCATGTTCAATTCTCAAGGCATGACATCCTGTACGCAAATCAAGTTTTCCGGTAGATTGCGCCTCCGGAATCTCTGTATAGAGAGTTGACCACTTTGCACCTGATTTGCATCCTTGAAAACAAAAGCCAAGCTGCATACAAGATGCGCGACCTGCACGTGGTTTACTATTGATAGCCATTCGTCCGGTATGGCAGTTTTTATATCCGAGTTTTTGGGCTCCTGCATACATGACCTTGAAATTATTGTTGCCGGGCAGCCCCTCTATTCCGTGAGTTCGAGTAACTCCGAGTTTGAATTCAGCTTTCGAGTAGTAAGGCGCCAGCTCCGAAAGGGTTAAGGGCCAATCTGCGAGGTTGGCTCCTTCGATAACTCCGTAAACCGATCGAGCCCGGAATTCGTGTTCCTGTATCCGAAGGCTCGCACCGGCCCAGTGGGTAGTTGTACCCCCAACCGTTTTGCAAATCCAAGCGGGAAGATTGGGGAAGTCTTTGGCTACCTGCCAAGAACCAGAAGTTGTTCTCTTGTCTAGCCAGGCAATTTGCGAGAACGACGCCCATTCGTCGTTGAGAAAAGACGAGGTGGTTTGCTCGTCACCTGCTTCTAAAAGCACTACAGCAACACCTTTTTGGCAAAGCTCATTTGCCAGAGTGCCGCCTCCTGCACCAGAACCGACGATTACGACAACACTCTTATCATTCTTTGCGAATTGCACATTACTCTCCTAAGGGTGCGGACTTGCGTTAGCTGAAGGTGCAGGGAGCCACTCGAGGTCGTTAAAGCCTCGAGTCAGATACCCGCCTTTGCTGAAAGCCTCGCCTTCGTATCCGAAATGAGCGAAAGCCATGTCGTTGTTGTAGAGATCGACTACGGCAGTCGAGCGCAATTTTTCAAAGAAGGGAGTTCCTTCGAGGGAAGAAAGCACCTTCGAGCGTTCGGGTGGAAGGAGGTCAAGCCAGCGACCTCCGCTTGCGGTATCTAGTTCGACAATACCCTTAATTAGGAGCTCGAGATTTTGGCTGTCGGAGCTGTCGAGTCGCTTCACGACTAACGCATAAACCGCATCCTCTAACTTTTCGTGTGGGAATATCAAACGCGTCATCTGGAGAAGCGTTTCTGCTTGATGCGAGTCCATCTTGCTTAGCTTCAGTGCCCAAGCACCCTGGGGAGCTAAGGTGGCGATAGGTCCTCCCGGAAAAAGCAAGGCTCCTCCAATTACGCCGGCAGTTCGATTTATGAATTTACGGCGAGTTAGCTTGCGGGCATTCATCGGTTTCTCCTCCGTACCGGGACCTCGTTCAATTTACGTTGCAGCAGGTAGATTACAGGTGAGTAGCGCATATCAGTGGTTAAAATCGCCCCAAACGCCCCCAGGGGTATTTCTGGTGCTGTTCCTTTTGGCCTGACAGGTTTACAATATATCCAACTACGTCCAGACACTATCCTCGTCGGTCAGTCTTGGCGTTTGTGACAGGAGGTGCCTTCCATGGCAATGGCAGATGTCGCGGTTTCAACGACTGCTAAAGAAGAGGCAGTTACAACAGATCTATCATTTCGATTCGTATTCTTTGGGCTTGCGCTTCTTTCTGTGATCATGCTCGCTGCACGGGCATATCAAGGAGCGTACGCTTGGGAAACGGGCCTAGATTCGTTTCATCCGGATTTTCACAAGTACTGGATGAATCTTTTTTACGCTGAAATTATTATTGTGCCGCTGGTTGCGGGGTGTCTTTGGACTTGGCAATGGCGGACGCGCGATCGTCATCCTGAGCAGATGACGGCGCGAGAAGAAGTTCGGAGGATTTTCAATCAGTTCGTTTGGTTTTCCTCTTACGTTTTCTCGCTTTACTGGGCCGCTAGTTTCTTTCCGGAAGGTGATGCGACTTGGCACCAGACGGTTGTGCGAGACTCAAGCCTTACACCGAGTCACATTGTGCTCTTCTACCTTGCTTTCCCGACCTACATTGTTCTCGGGGTTGGGGCACATCTTCATGCCATGACACGTTTGCCACATATG
>DKAI01000185.1 GCA_002450755.1 Deltaproteobacteria bacterium UBA6930 | reverse complement strand
TTTGACGTTATTTTTGTGATAGACACATCAGGCTCTACCAAGCAGCTTACGGGAACTGACGTAAACCGAAATGGAATCGTTGGTAAGGAGGGGTTTTTTGGGGTTGACGATGAGGGTGATTCCATTCTTGCCGCTGAGATAGCAGCAGCAGTCAAAATGCTCAATGGCCTGGATCCTCGAAGCACGAGAGTAGGCGTAATCACATTCGCAGGGGATCCGAGAACGGGATTTCCTCCACGCCTCAAAAACCCCGCCGCGAGAACGGAGGAACCTTTGACCTCAGATTTTGCAAAAATAGAAATGGCTCTTGGACAAATAGCAAAGAGAAAGTCCGCGGGCATGACACACATGGCAGCAGGAATCGATCAAGCAACTATAGAACTCCTCGGGCTTAGAGGAAGCCTGTCTGAAAAAAGACCACATAGTGAAAAAATAGTTTTGTTTTTTACAGATGGGCGCCCCACCCTACCTTACGATCAAGTCTTTGAGTCTGAGAATGTAAAGTCTGTTTTGCGAGCGGCAGATAGATCTGCAAGGGCAAATATAAAAATTCATTCTTTTGCCATCGGACCTGAAGCGCTCGAGGGACCGATAGCAACGGTAGAGATGGCCGCTCGGACAGAGGGGTACTTCACTCCTGTTAGAGATCCAGGAGAGCTGGAGGAGATAGCTCAAACGGTGAATTTTGCGAATGTTGATCAGTTAATCGTAGAGAACACGACAACAGGGATTGAAAGTAACGAGACTATAATAAATGCTGACGGTTCTTGGGCGGCACTGATAAACCTTAAGGCAGGTAAAAACATAATCCGAGTAACCGCGTTAGCTAATAATGGCTCGCGTGAACAAGAAGAAATCCTTCTGCACTATGCACCCGATGCACCCTCAGTTGAGCTACCTCGCGAATTCGTCTCACGAAGAAATCAACTGCTAGAACAAAAACTCATTAAACTCCGTAGAGAGAGCGAAGAGATGGTCAACAAAACGCGACGCGAGCTCCGGGTAGAAATTGAACGGGAACGAGACCTAGCTAATAGAAGAGCAGCCGATCAGAGACGCAAGCTCGAAATAAGAGTGGAACCGCTCAGATCAGGCCAACAAGAAATGAGGTCCGAGGACGCCCCTTAGGGGCGAACTGCGTAAAAAGCGTTGATGGGATGATTAATTTTTAATGTCTCAAAACTCTTAAAACCTGCGTTTTCGGCAAGCTCTCTCGCCAGCCCTTCGTGTAGCCCAAGAGTCCCTAGCCCCATTCCATCCTCCTCCGAAAGCGAGGAGGACATACAATGCATAATAGAAATTCCGTACATCATGAAAGCCATAGGATTTTTCTCCACGTTTTCTTCAAATGTGGCACGCGCCTTGATATCGGCAATCAACCAGGCACCATCACTAGAAATCCCCTCTCGTATTTGCTTCATGATTAAATCGGGACGCGTCATATCGTGTAAGCAATCGAACGTAAGTATTAGATCGAAGCGACCATCGGAGGGCATCGGATGTCTGGCGGCGTTGTGAAATTCCACATTATCAACACCGGATTTCTTCTTATTGTCTTCTGCTCGCTCCAGCGCTCTCTCTGAAATTTCGTAGCCGTAAAAATGGGACTGCGGAAAAGCCTTTGCGAGCTCCAAAATAGCCACTCCACCGCCACAGCCAACATCGGCGACCTTTATGCCCTTCATAAGGCGATCTTTCATTTGCATCGCGGGTATTGCGACTGGGACGAGAAAATTTCGGTACCAGGGGGCGAAGCCCCGTTCTACTCCCCTCGCCATGTCTTCTCCCCACGCGTCATAGGGAGTCCCAAGACCCGTCTTAAATGATTCGGGAAGATGCTCTAAAGCACCCATGGTTGCAGGGAGCTGGCAGAAAGTGCCTGCTCCAAATGCCGGATGTTCCTCGTCCGCGAGTACTGCAACCGCCTCAGGCGATAACCAAAAAAGCCCGTCATTATCGTGCTCGATCACTTTGGCAGCAGCCTGTTGATACAGCCATTCTCGAACCCATCTTTCGGATAGACCGAGCCGACTGGCCAAACTCTCAGGAGAAACGGGGCCTGTCTGTCTAAGTTGCGAATAAAAACCCATATGGTCACCGAGGTAAATCATCGCGGCAGTGACGGCCCCCCCCATATGGTCAAAGACTGATTTCGCATAGTATTTTAGCTTTTCAGGATCAACTTTCTCATCGGCAGGCATTTAGCATCCTTTCAAGCTTTTCAATCGTCACGACTGAGAAAGCTTTAAATCTTTCATGAGGGCCTAAGGTCCGTGATCTTAACCCGTTTTAACTCTTTATCATCACCTTTAGCTGACCGCTTTGCCTTCCACTTCATGTACTTTTCCCACTGCTTAGGACGCTTACTACTAAGCCAATTAGTAAAGTCCTCGGGAGAATTAAACAAAAGCTTGTCCGCCGCTTCCTGAGGGTTGTTCTTTTCGCAATCTTTCCAGTCGAATTCACGGCAAATGATCGGGCGATCATCGTAAATGCCACATAACCCCTGATCAGTTAAATGGTTGCATCGAGTTTCAAATTTCAGATACCAATCGTCCTCCCAGTCAACGAACAAGCTCACGCCTCCGTGGACCAAATACCACACTACATAATCGTATTCCTTAGCCGTCGTAGGCGTATCGATCTCGAGAGCAACATAGGTACAGCACTGGGCACATTCAAAGCAAGGGTGATCAGATTGCTTCGTCACAATCGGCAAAAGATTGTCAGTAGAAAATATTTCGTTGTCCCTCTTCATATCGTGTTTCCTTCATGTGCGAATATAAAGGGAGATTAGTCCCGCCGGTAGGGCCGGCCAAGGTCAGATGGCCCTTGATTCCGTTTGGAGCTTACAGTTAAAGCAAGAATTGTCGCTACATAGGGAAACATCAACCAGAGCGGATACGACACGGAAAAACCTTCGGCTTGGAGTCTGAACTGAAGAGCATGTGCGGCCCCAAAGAATAGTGCTGCGGCAAGCACCCCTGAAGCCCTCCAACCCCCAAAAATCACAATTGCCAATGCGATAAAACCTCTTCCTGCTGTCATATTCTCCGAAAATACGTGAGCATCGGACAGTGTAAGAAC
>DKAI01000011.1 GCA_002450755.1 Deltaproteobacteria bacterium UBA6930 | reverse complement strand
CGAGGTGGTTTACTTCCTCCTCGTCAGAAACATCTGCTTGAATTGCAATTGCTTGACGTCCTATTCGTTGGACTTCCTCGCATATTTCCATTCCTGCATCGGCTTCATTTTTGGAAGGATAGTTGACTACGATGTCGGCGCCCTCTAAAGCGAAGGCGGTGACTACCTCGCGTCCAATTCCACTGCTTGATCCCGTTACGACCGCTACGCGGTTTTTTAGTTTGTTCATTCTTCTAACTGTAGTCGAAAAGTCTCGAGATGTGATAACGAGAAAGAGCTACGGTACACCCATGCTTAAACTTCCTTCTACTCCAATATCGCCCACTGAATTTATAGAAGAATGGCTTCCTAGGGCACTTGAGGTGTCCGCCCAAAGCGATGAGTTCCTTGATCTAGGTATTGAGTTCGGCGTGGTGCTTACAGGAGAGGGCGGCGGAGAATGGTTGATAACAGTCCAGAATCGAGAGGCGATTGTCGCTGCAGGTTCTAGAGACAGCGCCCTTTTTACGATAATCCAGAGTGTTGCCGATTGGCGTGGTGCCCTGTGGGAGGAGAAGGGTGGAGCCATTGGGAAGCAGGCTTCGCGGATGTTTCAACCTGGTGCTCAAAGGGACTGGAGGCCAGGAGAAATTGGTGGCCCTCCTGCTCCTGAGGCGCTTGAGGAAATTGGCAAACTTGACGGTCTAATCAGGGTTTGTGTAACAGAGGCCTCCGAAATCGACTGGGCGGTAGATTTTAAGGTCGGCCCTGGTCCGATTCCGGAAGAACCATCGGCAATTCTCGAAGTCACGGCGGAGGACGCGGAGGCGATGGAAAATGGAGATCTTGATCCGTTGGACGCATTTCTCGGTGGCAAAATGCTAGTGACAGGGGACATGGCTCTAGTGATGCAGATTCAGGCTATTCAGATGCAGGCGGCTCAGGGCGCTTTCTGAAAGCGAAAATGCAGGATTCTTCTACTCTTGCCCGAACGCCCTTTTCTGGGCGCTAGCCATTTGCTACCCAGAGAGTTCCGCTGGGGCGGTAGTTCAATTGGTTAGAGCACTGGCCTGTCACGCCAGAAGTTGCGGGTTCGAATCCCGTCCGCCCCGCCACTAGTCTCTCGATCGCTGAGGAATACGGTATTCAATCCGATTCTGATCTACTTCGCAAGGTCAACCAAATAGGCGATTCCCTTAGGGAGAAATATCAAATTTAGGATTCGACTCGCGGTATCACCTCATTTGAGAGTAACTCTAAAGATCTTTGAACCTGATCATTCGGTTGCCCAGGAAATTGCATGCGCAGAATAATATTGTCGATATTGGCCTCGTCACGATATCGGCGAATTTCGTTAGCACAGAATTCCGGATCACCAATTATGTGTCGGTTCTGTCGGAAATCGACCGATTCAAAGTAAGAGTCTTTTGGGTCGTCTACTAGGCGTTTTGAGCCGTCAGGTTTTCGATGATAAAAGGGTAGATGGGGAGGGCAGTAGACTTTTTGATAAATGTGTAAAAAATACGGCTTAACTTCTCTCCATGCTGTTTCTGAATTTTCAGCTACGTAAAATTCCCGAATTAGGGCACGAGGGTAATCTTCAACCTTTCGACCACCTTCAACCAACGCATCCTCGTAATCCTTAAACTCCCGGTTGGTTTCATCCAGATCGGTTATGAGAGATACCAGCAAGTGATGTCCGGAGTGACCGAGTTCTCGGCGTACAGTTGGACTCACCGCCCCAAGCCAAAGGGGGGGGTGCGGTTTTTGTACTGGCGTAGGCGCTAGCTTGGCATTTCTGACAGTGTAAAAATCCCCCGAGAAATCAAAGTGTTCTCCAGACCATGCGAGTTTCATGATTTCAAGTCCTTCGAGAGTCATTGCTTTGCGGTGTTTTATATCAATGCCAAAACCCTCGAATTCATGCTGGCGGTAGCCTCGACCGATGCCGAGTTCAAAGCGTCCTCCCGAAATTACATCCAAGACTGCAGTGTCCTCGGCAAGCTTAAGGGGATGGCCATAAAAAGGTAGAAGAACAACTCCTTGGCCGATTCGTATATTTCTTGTGCGCCCGGCAATAGCTGCAGCCGCGATCATGGGAGATGGGCAGTAACCGTCGTTCATAAAATGATGCTCCGTCAACCAGACCTGATGAAAGCCTAAATCATCTGCAATAGCGATTTGTTCTAGTCCTTCGTGGTAGAGTTGCTCTGGTGAAATTCCGAATTCTTTTGGTGCCTGAAAGCTGTAAAAAACAGAGTATTTCATTTGAATTCCTAGTGTTTTGATGCGGTATTGCTAAAAGGCGTTCTCTTGTGTGCGCATCTATTCGATGCTGGCTTGCCAAAGAGTTTTGAAAGTTATCATTGTTGGTCAGGACGTTCCTCTAGATATTTTGGAGAGAGCATCATTCCGAGAGGGGGAAGGTCGAGGAGCATTCGACCTCCGTCTTCGATGTGTTGAGCAGAGACCGTCACGTGTTGTTGCACGACTCGAACGTCTCTTACAATTCTCTCTAACGGCTCACCTTTAAAGTTAGAGGATGTGCCAGCAGCTTCGGCCACCTTCTGTATTGCTTCGACGCAAGACCGAGCAGCCGTTGAGCAGGCGACTTGAAATATTGCGCGCCATTTATCTTCGATATGTTCGGACTTGGTCACGATTTCCCATAGTTCTTCCACTAATTCGAAGACCAGTGCTCGAGCGCCACGCACCATAGCTTCAGCTTCAGCGATGGCTATTTGCGCGAATACACGATCTCGTAGTTTGACACTCCCGAACCGTGGCGTTTTTCCCAAGGCCAGCTCGGTAAATGCATTCAATCCCGCGCGAGCGATTCCTAGGCAAACACCAACTTTGTTGTATGCGAGTTTGACGCCAAGCGGTATTCGCTGTAGAGGAGTACGCGCTTCGATTACAACTTGGGAAGGAACGATAATTTTTTCTGCCGGGAACCAGTGATCCGTGATAGCAACATCGTGAGAACCGGAACCTCTCATGCCTGAAACATTCCAAGTGTCCAGGATCGAAAATTCATCTTTTTGGGCCACTATGAGTGAGGGCGGCTCGTTGAGCCTTTCGTTCCCTTGAAATTGTCTGACGAGTCCAGTGAATATGCTTGCGTTATGACAGCCGCTAACAAATTGCCAACGACCGTTGACGAGAAAGCCACCATTTTTTTGTCGCGCCTGACCCATCGCGGAAGTGGCTCCACACATGATTACATTAGGGTCATCAATTAGAGGCAGGTTCTTCCCCAAAAGAGGAGCTAGTTGCCCAAAAACTTCGATACCGATCATCAGGTTCCAACCTGCACTGCCATCGGCTAAAGAAACGGCCTCAATGACCTCGATCTGTGTGGCTGGGTCAGCATCCGCGCCATGTAGTTCTTTAGGTGCACCTAGGCGGTATAAGCCATTCGCGGCAAATTCAGCGGCGACTGTCTGTGGTAAGCGTCGTGACTCTTCAGCGCGATCAGCATTTTCTTTTATGAGCTGCTCCAAGCCTTTCGCGACGTCGACGTAATGGGGCTGCAGCCCTCTAATAGTGCTCACATTAAGTCGCTATGCCGTGGCACTCTGGCGCGCAGAAACAACTTCATGCCAACGCGTCAGATTCTTATGGGTCGGGTCGATTTTTATTTTGGATACTCTTCCAAAATCGATACCACAAAGAGCTGTGATGTCCGCAATGGTGAACTCTTCGCCGGCGACAAATTTCTTTTGACCTAATTCTTCGTCAAGCCAAGCCATTCGTTTTATAGCGACTCCCCTGCATGCTTCTCCGTATTCGGGAACTTGAGGAATGCGACCTTTAAAGAACTTGTGACTCTGTCGAAAAGTTTGGGCAATTGTGTGAAGGATTTCAGATTCCATCCGGCGATTCCACATCTCTACCTCGGCTCTTTCCTGACCAGTTCTTCCCATGAGTTGGGGTTCAGGTTGTAACTCTTCAAAATATCGACAGATTGCTACGCTTTCCGCTAGCCACGTTCCATCGTCTAGGACGAGGACTGGGACTCCACCCATTGGGTTTTGATCGATATACGGCGATTGCCGATTAACTCCAGCTCCGATATCGATTTCTTCCCTTTCTACTTCGATGCCTTTTTCAGCAAGGAATATCCGAACACGACGAGGATTAGGAGCAGCTGGGCTGTCAAGAAGTTTCACGCGAGGTCCTTTCATAGCAGTTTCTAGAAGTCACTAGTCTACCACCGCACGATCAGATTAACCGCAAGGCTTTTGTTGTGGGAGGTGTAGAGCGAAGATGTTTTTCTGCTTCTCATTAAAATAATTAGATAGATTAGACGTTTACTTTAATGGTCGATTCGAGGAATTTTGCTTGACCCG
>DKAI01000063.1 GCA_002450755.1 Deltaproteobacteria bacterium UBA6930 | reverse complement strand
TCCAGCCTGCCTACTCAAATTTTGTCTAACCATTCTCAAAACCGACGGAACTAATGAATGCCGAAGAAATGGCTCGTCGGCCCTAATTGGGTTTGATATTTTCACCAGCTCAGTATTATCCCCCTCTTGCCTTAACCCCATTTTATCTTCGACACGTGCAGACGAAAATGTCATTAGCTCCACCAAGCCGACGCTACATAAGGAATCTCGAATTTCTTCTATCGTAGTTCGTAACGGTGGGACTAAAACCCCGGTCCCCGGGGTTACGGGCAGTGTCTCAGGAATTTGATCATAACCATAGACTCGGGCAATCTCTTCAATCAAGTCTTCCTCAATTCGCAAATCTCTCCGGTAAGGGGGCACTTCGCAGACCAATACGTCTGATTGGACTGTGCAAACCAGGCCAAGCCGACCTAGAACTTCCAGCATCGTTTCCGGAACAAGCTCTGTTCCCAAAACCTTATTAACCCGCTCTACCTCAACTGTAACTTGAGAAACTCTCGGCCCGCTTTCGCCTCTTACACATATAGGGCCAGAAAGTATTTCACCGCCGGCCAGTTCCTTAATCAGACATGCCGCCCTGTCAATTGCAAATTCTAGACCTTCCGTATCAACGCCCCGTTCGAATCGATACGAAGCTTCAGTCGATAGCCCTAGTCTTCTAGCGGTCTTCCTTACCTGGGACGGATGAAAAACCGCGGCTTCAAGAAAAACCTCCTTTGTCTCAACTTCGACCTCCGAATTAACTGAACCAATTACGCCGGCTATAGCTAGTGCCTTGTTGTCGTCTGCTATAACCAGATCGTCTTCCGTCAAAGCATATTTTTTGTCATTCAGCGCCTCTATTTCTTCATTTGAGAAAGCTCTCCTTACCGATACCGTATCCGTTATTTTTCGGAGATCGAATGCGTGCAGCGGCTGTCCCACTTCCATCATCACATAATTCGTAATGTCTACAACATTGTTGATCGAGCGAATGCCTGCGCTCTCCACCCGAGAGCTAAGCCACTTCGGGGACGGGCCAACTGTCACATCCCTCACCACGCGACCCAAATATTTTTGGCAGCCTTTCTCATCAAGAATTTCAACTGAAACTCGATCGGAAGTTCTATTTTTATGTTCAATAACTTGTATTTCTGGAAGTTTTATGGTCCCACCAAAATGAGCGCGAACTTCGCGTGCCATGCCAAGGATAGAAAGCCAATCGCCCCTGTTAGGAGTAATTGAGATGTCCAGTATTCTATCACTGTCGCCAATAACCTCAGCTGCGGTTACACCCACTTCTGTATCTTTTGGGAGGACTAAAACCCCAGAATGATCGACTCCTAATCCCAACTCTCTCTCTGAGCAGATCATCCCATTTGAAGTAATGCCTCGTAATTTTGAGCGTTTAATCTTGGTACCATCAGGAAGGACAGATCCGTGAAGGGCGACCACTACTTTTTGCTCGGCTTGCACATTGGGTGCGCCACAGACAATTTCAAGTGGAGCTTCACTTCCAACGTCAACACAACAAACTGACAAGCGATCTGCATTAGGATGTTGGGTCCGTTCGAGAACTTGACCCACTACAAACGATTTAAGATCCACACCGACCTGTTCGATCCCTTCGATCTCCAAGCCGCCAACAGTAAGTCGGTCCTCTAGTTCATCGAGAGGAGGGAGAGCTATCCATTCATCAAGCCAAGCGAGCGAAAATTTCACTTAAAAACTTCCATATTTGACAGGGGCAGATATCTCATTTCAACTGGCCTAAAATTCTGATATCACCTTCAAAAAGTCGATGAATATTAGGAATCCCAAACTTCAACATCGCAGTTCTATCGATACCCATCCCAAAAGCAAACCCTTGGTATTTCTGAGGATCTATTTCGCAATTGCGAAGAACAGTCGGATGAATCATCCCGCACCCACCCCATTCCAGCCAACGATCTTGCCACCAAAAATCCATTTCGGCAGAAGGTTCGGTAAATGGAAAGAAATGCGCACGAAACCTTAATTTTACATCTGCTCCAAATAGGTGCCTCGCAAACGCATATAGAGTTCCCTTAAGATCAGCAAAGGTTACGTCGGAGCCCACACAAAACGCTTCGATCTGATGAAACATTGGGTAGTGAGTTGGATCCAAATCATGACGATACACCCTACCGGGTGCGACAAATCGGAATGGAGGCGTTTTTCCTCTCATCGCTCTAACTTGAACATTTGAGGTATGAGTCCTCAGCACTTGGTCTCCAGAAACAAAAAAAGTATCCTGCGTATCACGTGCGGGATGATCGTCCGGAAAATTAAGTGCGCCAAAATTGTTGTAGTCCGTGTCTACCTCGGGACCATCCTCAATAGAATAACCCAGAGATTGGAAAAAGTTCACCATATCTCGTTCGACCAACGTAACTGGGTGTAACGAACCAGAAGGAAACTTCACTCCAGGAAGGGTTACATCTGTCCTATGTCTTTGAAGAGACTGAGACCTTGATAACTCTTGCAGAGCGTCTCTCCGAACACTCACAGCGTCCTCAAGGGTCTTCTTCGCCGCGTTAAGCAACTGACCAGATAACTCTCTCTGTTCCTTAGGAAGTGAACCGAGCTCGCGAAGAAAACCGGACAGTTCACTCTTCTTACCCATCAATTGCGAGCGTAGTTCCGTCAGACCTTGAAGCGAAGAGCAACTTCCAATCTTCGACTCTGCATCCTCAACTAGCTTTTCTACTTCTGCGGCCGTGAATGGCATCGTTTATGCGGAGGGGCTCACGTTAGACTTTGCCATCTCTACCAGACGAGTAAATGTATCGGGATCACTGACTGCAATCTCAGCCAGATTTTTCCTGTCAATCTCGACTCCAGCGGAGCCTAGACCGTGAATCATTTGACTATAAGTAATACCGTTTTCTCGAGCGGCTGCATTAATCCGAGCGATCCAAAGCGCTCTGAATTGTCGTTTTTTCTGCCTTCGATCACGGTATGCATAGAGCCAGCCCTTCTCTACAGCTTCACGAGCAGTTTTGATCAAATTCCCACGGCCACCCCAGTAGCCCTTGGCTTTCTTCAATATCCGCTTATGTCGGCGATGAGCCGTGGTGCCTCGCTTTACTCGGGGCATTCTTGTTCTCCAATCTTTCTATTGCGTCCTGTTAATTCCATACGACTTCTTACCTTCTAAAGAGCAGGCAGGAGCTTCTCTATTCTTTTCCGATCCGAACCGGTTAGCTCGCCTTCGTTCCGCAGCTGTCTTTTCCGCTTTGACCTTTTTTTAGTAAGGATATGGCGCTTATTCATTCTCTGATGCTTTACGCGTCCGGAGCCAGTTTTCCTGTATCGTTTCGCAGCTCCTCTATGAGATTTCATTTTCGGCATTTTTCACTTCTCACTTACTGCGCCTCCACGGCGCCCTCTTCTTTAGCTACCTCTTCCGCAGCCTTTTCTTCATCGGCTCGTTTAGCCTTAGCTATCGCTTCCCGATTTGCCACCAGAATTGTCGAAAGAAACCTTCCTTCCATTCTCGGAGCATTTTCCATTGTCGCTAAATCCCCGAGAACCTCCTTCACCTTGTCCAGCTGATTGTACCCATTTTCTCGATGGACCATTTCTCTTCCTCTGAACATAACCGTTACTTTAACCTTGTCCCCGTCCATAAGGAATCTTCGGGCATTTCTTAGCTTAAAATCTAGATCGTGTTCATCGGTCCCAGGACGGAGTTTCACCTCCTTTAAAGAAGTCGAGTGGCTCTTCGCCTTTCCGGCAGCTTTTTTCTTTTTTTCTTCATATTTGTACTTCCCATAGTCCATTACACGGCAAACTGGAGGTTTGGCATTTGGAGCAACCTCCACTAAATCAAGCCCGTTGTCATCAGCAATCGTTCGAGCCTCGTCAGACGACACGACCCCGAGCTGCTCCCCCTCTGGTCCTATTAATCTAACCTCGTTAGCCCTTATCCGTTCGTTTATTCTTGTAGTTTCAGGGCCTCCGAGCGCCTCAGATTGTCTTGCCATTAATTTCGCAACCTAGCCGTTTCATCTAACAATTCGATACGAAAAGTTTCCAAATCAACCACCCTTTCATCACGTTTAAAGTCAGAACGGCGACGCATTGTAACCGTTTCCTGCTCTTCTTCCTTATCTCCTATAACCGCAATCACAGGAATTTTATTCAATTCAGCCTCTCGGACCTTAAAACCTAGTTTCTCACTCCTAGCGTCAACCTTCACCCGAAGTCCTTTCTCGTGAAGAACTTTTTCTACCCTGGAAGCATATACCAGGTGCCGGTCTGCAATAGGCAACAAAATGACTTGTACGGGCGCCATCCAGATTGGGAGATCTCCGGCCGTATGTTCAAGATAAATCGCTATAAACCGCTCGAGAGACCCTAATATTGCCCTGTGAAGCATTGCTGGCCGATGCTCTTGACCATCTGGACCGATATAACTCAATTCGAACCGAGCAGGCATAGCAAGATCAATTTGAAGAGTGGCTAGAGTCCACGACCGACCGAGAACGTCCTCAAAATCAAACTCCACCTTTGGCGCATAAAAAGCGGCTTCGCCTTCCTTTATTCCACAATCATATCCTGCAGCTTGCACTGCTTCGATGAGGATCTTTTCTGCCTCATCCCAATCCCCGGGATCACCAAAAAATTTCTCCGGTCGGGTCGATACAGAAACACTCACTCCTGAAAGACCTAGATCTGAATAAACTTTTTGAACCATCTCAAAAAAACGTGATGCCTCAGTCATAATCTTTTCGTTTTCGCAAAAAATATGCGCGTCGTCTTGTGCCATTGATCGTACTCGTGACAAGCCTGTCAACGTACCGCTTCTCTCGTTTCGGTGAAGTCTACTGAATTCTGCATAACGAATCGGCAACTCCCGATACGACCGTTTTTGAGAGGAAAAGAGAAGGCAATGGCCTGGACAGTTCATCGGCTTGACACCGAGTTCTTCTCCTTCATCCCCTTGCATAAGAAACATATCTTCCCGAAACATCTCATAATGCCCGGATGTCTTAAAGAGATCAGTTCTATAAACTTGAGGTGTCATCACCTCGTCATAACCATACTCAAGATACAGTTTACGCATGTAATCCACGAGAGTGTTATACAGAATCATTCCCTTGGGTTGATAAAACGGTGACCCAGGAGAAATCCCATCCAGATAAAACAAATCGAGCTCTGCTCCGATCCGACGATGGTCTCTCTCTTTTGCAAGCCTCACACGTTCTACGTAGTTATCCAGCTCCTTACGGGATCCAAAGGCAGTACCGTAAATTCTCTGCAACATTTGATTTTTTTCATCTCCGCGCCAATACGCTCCGGCGACATCGAGAATCTTTACCGCTCCAATCTGTGAAACATTAGCGACATGAGGGCCACGACAGAGATCCACAAAGTCTCCATGTCGAAAAAGCGTTATCTCCTCGCCTTCGCGGATGTCATCCAGACGCGAAATTTTAAGCTTTTCACCCAGCGAAGAAAAAATTTCTCTCGCCTCGTCTCGTGTGACTACCTCTCTTGAGAAGTTCCCGGCTTGGGACAGGATTTCATTCATTTTCTCCTCGATAGCTTCAAGGTCTTCACCGGTAAAGGGTCTATGCACCAGAAAATCATACTGAAACTTCTCGGAATGATCGCTTCGCCCAACATCAACCTGTGCTTCGGGAAAGAGTTGCTTTACGGCATCCGCCATAACGTGCTCCGCAGAATGGCGGATAACTTCTCCCGCGATCTCATCCCGCACAGTCACTATTGAGAGGGTCGCTTTGTCTGAGAGAGGACTTCGAAGATCTACCAAGTCACCATCAATTTTCCCTGCCACTGCGGCTTTAGCAAGACCTGAACCAATCTTCTTTGCCGCATCCTCTACTGTAGAATTCTCTTCTAGCTCTATCGAACTACCATCAGGCAAAACAACAGCGATTTCAGTCATCAGCTACTTCTCACAATAAGACGCCTTCTCTCGGTGGACGTAAGCAGATCCTGACAGTACTTCTCTAGCGACATCGCAGGCTCAATACCTCTTAATAACACTCAATCTTGAACGTAACGGTTCATTCCATTTTGTCTGAGGAACCGATGGTAGGCACGGGCGGGGTCGAACCGCCGACCTCCGCCGTGTCAAGGCGGCGCTCTAGCCACTGAGCTACGTGCCTGGACTCAGCTAACACACTGAAATATATAACGTTTCCTGAATTCAGTGTCAATCCGTCAAAACCGGAGATAAGCCTTCGATTCGCAGCGAAACCCCCTCAGGAGCCTGTTCCGAAGCAAACAAAATCAAGTCTATCGACTCAAGATCGGATCTGACCGTGAGAACAATGTCGCTCAAAGGGCGCGAAGCGGTTACTACGAGTTCTATCATAGACTGACTGAAAAAAATTTGATCCACCCCCTCTACGCCTCTAGTTTTTTTAACCGATTCCAGAAACAGCCTATAAGAGCGGAATACCAAGGGCCCCTCAATACGAAAGAGGTAGTTCCTCAGAAATTCCTCCGGGTCTTCTATCAAAAGACCCTTATTTCTCAAATGTCCTCTCAAAAGCTCCGTATCTACCTGGATGCTAGCTTCCACAACATATTCAAATTTTACGTTTTCATCTGCAGACAAAAGCGCTGGGCCAATACCTCTGTCCGAAAGAAGTCGATACTGAATCGCATAACGAGATGCTTCTTCTCCAACCTCTTGGCCTAAATCTTCGAGAGTTTTTTCGATATCCTCTTTAGCAACTTCTTCTAGTACAAGTTTTTCAAGAACCTTCAAAACTCCGTCTCTAATTGCATCTCGAAGCGCCGCTTGTCTATGGGCAGGATTTGACTCTTCCCCTTCTAAAACGGATATCACCCCAACACCTTCAACACTATTTATTTCTGCTTTTCCTGCTTCTAAAAACACTCCTGTTGTAATAAGAATAAAACTAAACAGAAGTGCGAAGCGACGAGTCACCGAGAAAGTTCCGATACAGGTCGCCCGAACAATCCATCCACGGCACGACAGAGTTCAATACTGGCATTGACCCCCTTTGAATCTGGCAAAGCCAATACTGTTTCGCTTTCTCCAGGAATTACAACATGAACATGCACAGAACAGTCACCTCGGTGTTGATCAAATACTGCATTAAGAGCTAACAACCGGTCCTCACTCACATCTGCAACTGGCAATCGGATTCGGAGAGCCTTCGCGAGAAATTCCTCTGCCTTGTCTAGCTCCCATCCGTCGCGAACAAGCAACTTTGGCGGGTCACCTAACTCCAGGCTACCTTCTAGCACTAAAGGCATCACCCTTCCTTCCGATAACTCAACAGCACCTTTCAACAAGGTCTTCAACTGTTTGTAAGGTTCAGCAAAAATTACCAACTCAAATGTTCCATCCAAATCTTCCAGAGTACCAAAAGCCATGATGGCCCCTCGCCTAGTTCTGGTTTCTCTTAGGTTCGTTAACAACCCACCAACACGAGCATCCCGTCCTGTCCTTTCCTCGGCGGTGCCCGACCGAACATTAGTTACCTTGGAAAGTTTATCGATGACATCTTCTAGCGGATGTCCACTTACGTAAAACCCAAGAACTTCTTTCTCGCCTGATAAGCGTTCAGACTCGCTCCATGGTGGAACCTCAGGCAACTCAGAAGAACCCGGGGAAGAATCCAGAGAGGATCCGAACAAGCTTTCTTGACCAAGCTCCCTATCTCGCTGCGCCGAAGCACCTCCTTCTAACGCGCTATCTAGGCTCGCGGCGACCCCAGCTCGTTGCTCGTGGATTGAATCAAAACTTCCGCAACGAACTAGGCTTTCAACTACTCTCCGATTTACACGTCGAGCATCCACTCTTCGGCAAAAGTCGTAGATATCTGTAAAACTTCCTCCTTCTGAACGAGCTTCGACAATTGCTTCAACTGAGCCTTCACCCACGTTTTTTATTCCTGCAAGGCCAAACCGAATACCCTTTTCCACGACGGTAAAATCTTGATCGGACTGATTGACATCTGGCCCAAGCACAGAAATACCTTTTTCTCTCGCATGAGTTATATAGCTACTCATTTTGTCATGGTTGCCAGACTCTATAGAGAAAAGCGACGCTAAGTACTCTTTCGGGTGATTAGATTTCAGGTAGGCCGTCTGATAAGTAATGAGTGCGTACGCCGTGGAATGAGCTTTAGGAAACCCATATCCCGCAAATTCCGCCATGAGGCTAAACAGGCGCTCGGCAGCAATTTGAGTAACTCCTCGCTTCGTTGCTCCAGAAACAAACTTTTCCTTTTGGACAGCCATCTCTTCTGGCTTTTTTTTGCCCATTGCTCTTCGAAGCAAATCTGCCTCTCCGAGGGAATAACCTGCAACGCGGTTTGCAATCTGCAAAACTTGATCTTGATAAACAATCACCCCGAGTGTTTCCGCAGTCAATTCTTCGAGTTCCGGTACGAGATACTCTACTTTCGTTAGCCCATGTTTTCTACTCACATAATCGTCAACCATTCCCGAACCCAGTGGACCTGGCCTGTAAAGTGCGACGAGTGGAATGATTTCTTTAAAAGATCTTGGTTTCAGCTTTAGAACAAGATCTGTCATTCCTGAGCTTTCAACCTGAAAAACACCTTCTGTATCACCCTGACAAAGTAAATCGTAGGTCGCCTCATCGTCTAAAGGAATCTTCTCAATGGAAAATTCTTCAACACCTGAAGCCCTCAGACGTTTCTCTGTATCAGCAATTACAGTTAAGGTTTTTAGGCCAAGAAAGTCGAATTTAATCAGCCCAATTTGCTCCACCGCTCTCATATCCCACTGGGTCATGATGTCCCCGGAGCGAGGGTCCTTGTACAAGGGCACCATCTCAATCAAGGGTTGCGTCCCTATTACAAGTCCTGCAGCATGAGTCGAAGCGTGACGGGTGAGTCCCTCAAGGCGAAGTGCCGTATCAAGTATTTTACCAACCGTGGGATCCGCTTCGGAGCGACTTCTTAACTCTGGACTTTGACGCAAGGCTTGCTCAAGAGAAATACCAAGGGTTTCAGGGATTAATTTAGCTATACGATCGACTTCGCCGTAAGGAGCTCCCATAACCCTACCTACGTCCCTTATGGATGCTCGAGCCTGCAATTTTCCGAATGTGATAATCTGAGATACCTTCCGACCGTCATCACCTTCGTCATCATATCGATCCGCAACGTATTGAATAACCTCGTCCCGCCGGCGCATACAAAAGTCAACATCGATATCCGGCATCGAAACTCTTTCAGGGTTCAAAAACCTTTCGAAGATAATGTCATACTCAATTGGATCTATACCTGTAATCCCTAAACTATACGCCACTAGGCTACCAGCCGAGGAACCTCGACCGGGACCAACAGGAATCCCTTCTTTCCGAGCATGGCTTATAAAGTCCGCCACTATTAGAAAATAACCCGAAAATCCCATCGATTTAATTACATCGAGCTCTCTCTCCATTCGTTCAACGTAAGGCTTGTCGCTTTTTCTAAACGGTTCATCATTTTCTCGTTCGAGGTGTCTTCGCAATCCTCGCCAAGACTCCTCAACCAACACCTCGTCTTTAGTACTCCCGGCCGGTACTTGAAACTCGGGCATGTGGTATTCGCCCATAGGTATTTCAACATCACATCGATCCGCAATAACTAGGGCGTTCTCGATCGCAGATGGATGATCGTGAAATAAATCACGCATCTCATCACCGGATTTCACAAAAAATCCTTCCCCAGTAAAACGAAATCTTTTGGGATCAGATAGCTGACTACCAGTCCCTATGCAGAGTAGTGCTTCGTGGTGCGAATGATCGTCATGTTCCAAATAATGTGCATCATTTGTTGCCAAGAGTGGAAGCTTGAAATCTGACGACATCTTGATGAGCTCTGCGTTTACTAAATCCTGCTCCGAAATTCCATGACGTTGAAGCTCCAAATAATAACGATCAGGAAACATCTGAGAGAACTCTTCCACCAAACTCCAAGCTCTTTCATTTTCACCATTTACTATTGCTCGACAAACAAGAGAGGAAAGACACCCGGAAGTTGCGATCAACCCATCGCTTCGGCTACGAAGAAGTTCCAAATCAATTCTTGGCTTGTAATAGAATCCATCCAAGTATGCCTTGGATACCAAATATACGAGGTTCTTGTAGCCAGTTTCATTCATTGCAAGAAGGAGCAGATGGCTAATCGCATCGTAACCACTGTCATCTCTCTCTCGTCGTTCTTTATCGAACCTGGACCCAGCAGCAAGATAAACTTCACACCCGAGAATTGGCTTGACATCATTTGCCCTTGCCTTCTCATAAAATTCGACCGCTCCGAACATATTTCCATGATCAGTCATCGCGACTGCGGGCATATTTAGCGACTTAGCTCTTTCGAACAATGGATTGTGCTTAATAGCACCATCCAATAACGAGTATTGGGTATGAAGATGCAAATGAACAAAAGGCGAATTAGGCATGAGCCTCAACCTTTACTTGTAGCTTCACCATTCGCCACATGAAGCTTATAATTTGAAAGCCGAAAGATCATCTTCGGATGTTAAACGTTCTGGCCAAAAAAAATGTATATCCATGACCTTGATCTTCCACTTGCCTGAAATCTTTACATACTCCTCGTTGTAGAGTGCAAACCAGATAAAATTACTTTCCCCTTCGGAGATTTCTGTTCCATCCTCATTTTTTGTAATCACATCACATAAATAAGCCTTGCCTTTAGCATTCACAGAATTAACTACTTCGACCAAATGATTCGTGTTGACATGCATACCCGCAAACGGCGTATCCATAGTATCCTTGAAGGTCTCCTCATAACCATTGCAAATGGCATCGATTCCTTCCCAGGTTCCATACGGACCAAATCTGCATACGGCGTCATCAGCAAACACTTCCTTCACTCGATCTAATTGTCTGGCATCAATAAAGTATGAATATCGCAACCTAAGATTCTTGATTTCTTCAACTTCGAGCAAGTTTCTGAGACTTTTAATTTCCTCAGAAGTCAACTCGTTCTCTATTAACATGATTTAATTATTCCCACTCAATAGTTGCAGGTGGTTTAGACGACACGTCATAAACTACTCGATTTACACCTTTAACTTCGTTAGTAATCCTACTCGACACGTTGCCCAAAAACTCTAATGGCAGCCTAGACCAGTCGGCAGTCATTGCGTCAACTGAGTCTATCGACCTTAATGCAATAACATTTTCATACGTTCGCCCATCTCCCATTACCCCTACAGTTTGTATTGGCAAAAATACTGCAAACGCCTGCCAAACTTTCTCATAGCTTCCCGAAGCTCTGAGTTCTTCGATAAATATTTTGTCGGCTGCGCGAAGGACACTCAAACGCTCTTCAGTCACCTCGCCCATAATCCTAATAGCAAGGCCTGGACCCGGGAACGGATGTCTTCCCACAATCTCTTCAGGAAGACCTAGCTCTCTCCCCACTTCTCTTACCTCATCCTTAAATAACTCCCGGAGCGGCTCAAAAAGAGCAAACGGCATATCATCAGGAAGGCCGCCCACATTATGATGTGTTTTGATCGTTGCAGAGGGACCGCCCACCGATACGCTTTCAATCACATCTGGATACAACGTTCCTTGTATGAGGTAATCAATTTTCCCGAGCCGTTTAGCTTCTCGGTCAAACTCCTCAACAAACAAATGCCCAATTCTCTTTCGTTTTTCTTCAGGATCTTCGATGCCAGCCAAATTTTTCAAAAATTTGTCGCGAGCATCTACAGTTACAAGCGGTATTTTTAGATTTGAACAAAAAGTCTTTTCAACCTCCTCTCTCTCTCCGGCTCTTAGAAACCCATGATCTACAAACACACAAGTAAGGCGATCCCCTATTGCTCTGTGAACAAGCGCCGCTGCAACAGAAGAATCGACACCACCGGACAATCCACAGAGAGCTCGACCAGAGCCGATCTCTTTTTTCGTCTTTTCAATTGCGGATTCAATAAACCCACTCATCGTCCAGGTGTCACGACAACCGCACACATCTAAGACAAAGTTTGATAAAACGATTTCCCCAAACTCGGTATGGACCACTTCTGGATGGAACTGCAGACCGTAGACCTTCAACTCTTTACAGCGTACCGCCGAAAACGGTGACCCTTTGCTCGAGGCCAGCACTTCAAAAGTATCAGGAAGGTTGATCACCTTATCACCGTGGCTCATCCAGACTTTCACACTCTCCCCGGTGATATCTTTAAAAAGATCCTCGTGTTCGTCTATTTTGAGCAGCGCGGGTCCATACTCACGAGACTCCGTGGGCTCAACCACGCCTCCCAGTTGTTGAGCAAGCCATTGAAATCCGTAGCAAATCCCCAAAATTGGTATGCCCAGGCACAGAAGATCCGGATCCGGAAGCGGAGCATCGACCTCGAATACGCTTGCTGGCCCCCCTGATAGAATCACTCCTGAGGGAGACCAGTTTTTGACCTCCTCAATCCGCATTGTGGGAGGATGAATCTCGCAATAAACACCGCGTTCTCGGACTCTCCTCGCAATCAATTGCGTATATTGCGATCCAAAATCCAAAATTAAAATTTGATCCGAAGGACTACTTGGAGGCTCCGTCACCGCCGACGACACAACGTTCCTCCTTGCCTGAAATACTCGATTAGGTTTACTAAGAAATAACTCTCATTCCACACGATAATTTGGAGCTTCCTTAGTCACAATAACGTCATGAACATGACTCTCTTGAATTCCGGCAGAAGATACCCTGACAAAGTGAGTCTCCGTTCTAAGCTTCTCCAGTGAACCGGCTCCGCAGTAACCCATCCCAGCACGAAGGCCTCCCATTAATTGATAAACGCTGTTGGAAAGACTTCCTCTGTATGGAACTCTTCCCTCAATCCCCTCCGGAACCAATTTCGAGGCTTCCGCAACATCACCTTGAAAGTATCGATCACTACTTCCCTCAAGCATGGCACCAACGGAACCCATTCCTCGATAGACCTTGTACGATCTGCCTTGATAGAGAATTGCTTCTCCCGGAGCTTCATCTGTTCCCGCGAACAATGATCCGATCATTACAGCCGCAGAACCCGCGGCCAAAGCCTTAACGAGATCACCTGAAAACTTAATCCCACCATCAGAGATGATCGGGATACCCATTTTATTAGCAACTTCCGCCGCATCCATGACCGCGGTGAATTGAGGAACTCCTACCCCCGCAATAATCCGAGTAGTACAAATCGACCCGGGACCAACTCCGACCTTAACTGCTGAAACGCCGGCTTTGATTAAAGCCTCCGTTCCTTCAGCTGTGGCGACGTTTCCTCCAATAATTGGAAGGTCCGGAAAGACACGACCCAATTCACTAATCGTCTCCAATACGCGCTGAGAATGACCGTGGGCAGTGTCTACGACTATGGTGTCAGCACCCGCAGAAACTAATGCCTGCGCACGTGCCATGCTGCCTTCATCTGTCCCGACAGCTGCACCACACCGAAGTCGCCCCAAACCGTCCTTGCAAGCGTCTGGGTACCGCTCACTCTTTTCAATATCCTTGATCGTAATTAAACCACGAAGTCTTCCTTGACTATCCACCACCAAAAGCTTCTCGATTCGATGCTCATGGAGAAGCTCTTTCGCCTTTTCTCGAGTTGTCCCCGGGGGAACCGTCACCAATCCTTCCGTCGTCATGACGTTTGAAATCGCCTGCTCCTGATCTCTTACAAACCGCAGGTCTCTGTTTGTGAGAATTCCTACCGCAAACCCCTCTCGAGTAATCGGAACTCCAGATATGCGATAACGACCCATGACTTCTACTGCTTCAGAAATCGGCTGCTCAGGGCTCATCGTTATAGGATCCACTATCATTCCTGATTCAGATCGCTTGACCTTGTCGACTTCGTTCGCCTGGTTCTCCAAGCTCATATTCCGATGAATGATTCCCATGCCCCCATTCCTCGCCATGCAGATCGCGACCTCGTGTTCGGTCACGGTGTCCATTGCAGCGGACAAAAGAGGGATGTTGAGGGTAATCTCTCCTGTGAGTCGGGTCGT
Organism: Deltaproteobacteria bacterium UBA6930; assembly: GCA_002450755.1. Classification (GTDB taxonomy): domain Bacteria; phylum Myxococcota_A; class UBA9160; order UBA9160; family UBA6930; genus UBA6930. The sequence goes on along the minus strand of DKAI01000063.1, from coordinate 18,801 downwards.
CAGGTCAACATCATTGGGGAGCACATCCGAGACACCGGGTACCAACAGCACATCGTCGAAGGCAAGGCCTTCACGGATTCTTCGGTTACTCACAACTTACTACCCAATCTGCCATTAAAGACTTCTCTGGTTTCTTCTGACACTAAAATAGGATTTCTACGAGGCACCAAATTTCCCCTCGTGGTGTTGTTCGGCCCATTTTAACTCGCGAGTACCTTCGGTCAACAATCTTTATCGCTCCCCAAAAAAGTCGACCTCAATTGATCAGCCTTTTTCATTGACTCTCTCGTTCATTCAGACCTACCGACGGTACAAAGGCCTCTCCGATCAGAGAGTGAGGTGTAGCCTCTACCACACGAATCGGAACCAACTCACCTACAGGAGGTTCATCTGCCCCTCGAGTAAAGTTGACTACCCGGTTATAGGGGTCCCTCCCTTGCCATTGAGAACCACCTTTACGACTCGGACCTGTAACCAGCACTTCCGTACGACTCCCAATTCGCTCCCTATGATACGAGAGCGTCAAGTCTCCTTGAAGTGCCTGCAATCTCTCAAGCCTCTCCTGTGCTACCTCAGCGGGAACTTGGCCTGGGTCGCCTTTGGCTGGAGTACCTGGACGCGGTGAATATTTAAAGGAGTAACTATCAACGAATCTGAGGTCCCGAACGAACTCCAAAGTTTCTTCAAAATCCAAATCTGATTCTCCGGGAAAGCCAACAATAAGATCCGTCGTAATCGCAAGATCCTTACGGGATTCCCTCAACTTCTGGACCAGCCTACCAAATGTTTCACGATCGTATCTTCTACGCATTAGCTCCAAAACATGGTTTGAGCCACTCTGCAAAGGAAGGTGAACATGTGGACATAACTCCGGGAGGCTTCCGTGAGCGTCTATAAGTCCTTGATCAAAAAACATGGGGTGAGGGCTTGTGTATCGAACTCTCTTTATCCCTTCGACTCTTGCAATATCGGCAATCAAATCGGAAAAGGGTTTAGTACCCTTTTTTACCATCACCCCCCTTTTCACGTCGTGCCGTCCGTAGGCATTTACCGTCTGTCCTAAAAGAGTTACATCTACGACACCTTTACGAGAAAGAGAGTTGATCTCGCTTAGGATCGCCTCCCACCCTCTACTAATTTCGCGACCTCGGGTGAGCGGGACTACGCAAAAACGACAGAACATGTCGCAGCCTTCCATAATCGTTACGAAAGCCCTGCCAGGCGTTTTTTCCTCAAAATCTGGATGGCGTTCAGGAAAGTCAAAACGATCAGGATTTTTGTTTGTATCTATCTGTGCCTTCCGCTGCCCCAAGAGCGCGGCCGTGACCAAGTCTGGCACCAAGCGAAGATTGTGAGTACCAAATACGAAATCCACCTGCTTGAAGCGCCTCAACAACTCGTCTCCTTCTTGTTGGGCAACGCAACCTCCCACACCGAGAACTCGAGGTGTCTTGTCTTTCTTCCAATCAGAAAGAAGTCCGAGATCGCTATACAAGCGGTGTTCAGCCTTATCTCGAATGGAACAAGTATTTATCAGCAGCAGGTCAGCTTTTTCCTCACTAGCAGCCGCCGACCAACCTTCATGAAGCAAAAGGTTGCTAACCTTCTCCGTGTCATGGACATTCATCTGACACCCATAGGTCCTAACATGGAATTTCAGTTTGTTGTGCGATAGCGCCATCAGCCGTCCAAACTAGCCGTAGATATTTAGTGAAATTGGGAAGCTAACTCACTATTTCCTCAAGGCAATCTACGAGAGCTTATACGATCGAGTTAAATCGTATCCTTTTACCTACAAATAATAAGAAACCTGAGTAAAACGCCATTTGCATTTAACGTTTGACATGTCCCCCCTTTAAAGCCCATAATTCAACTCCAAAAATGGACTACGCGCTAGGCGAGGTAGATTAAAGATTTATTAGAGTTCTACAACGATTTATGGAGTGGCGGTGGATATGGCATTTCACACCGAAATGTCCAACCTCTCACCCCCCATCATCTGTCCACTGCCCTCCTCTTTAAAAACAAAACCCCGTCGGGAAAAAATCCGACGGGGTTTTGTTTGCTTCCTTCTAAAAGAATTAAAGAAGAAGTCGATCAACTACTTTTGCGAGCTGTTTCATATTCCGACACTCCTCAGCAACATCGGTATGAGCGAGATATTGATCCATTACGCTATCACCAAAGCCCCAAGCACTGGGGCTTTCAGGGTTTAACCAAACAACGTTCTTTGCCTTATTATGGATATCTCTTAAACACCAGAGCTTTGGATCATTGTAGTTATTTCGAGCATCCCCAAGGATGAGCACGGTTGTCCGATTATCTACAGCTGACAAAAAGTTTTTCCAAAAGTGGTGAAAAGCAAATCCAAAATTTGACCTGGTATAAACGTTGATAACATCACCGCCTTCCAAGGCTTTTTCAATTGCTGTATTGATTTCTCTATCTTGAAATACCGGAGTAACCTCTCCCAACTCAGACACAAAAACGAATGCTCGAATCTTCGTAAAGCATTCTTGAAGGGTATACACAAACTGCAACATAAACCTTGAGACATTAGCCACTGATGAAGAGACATCACATAAGATCAGCAGTTTCGGACGATCTTTTCGTCGCTCCTTAAAAATTAACTCGAAAGGTGTCCCTCCGTGGCCTGCGTTACGCCGTAACATGGTATGTAAATCAAGCTTGCCGCGTTTCAAGCGACGCTTCCTGATAGACAAAACATTCTTAATTCTCTGTGCAAGTCGAACTACAACATCTCTCATCTGACGAATTTCATCCTCTGTCAGATTGTAAAAGCTTTTTTCTAGGAGAGATTCTCTTCGAAATTTTTCCATAAAATCGAAGTTTTGCTGCTGCAGTTCTCTCTCTGTAAAATTTCTGGCTGCTCGCCTGATAGCTTCAGCAAATCGATCGAACAATTCCAGGAGCGCTTCGATCTCAGCGTCAGGAACGCCTGAGTCTCGAAGTTGTTCAGCGAGTGAACGCAATTCAGTAGTGGCACCATCGGAGCCTAATTGTTCTGTTGTCCTTCGTGTGAAAAATCCTATTTGAAGCATGTTCTCAATATTGGGGACGCCTGCGCGCTGCGCTGCTTCTCTAATCAATCTTTCTAATGCAGCGAAATCTTGACTTAGTAATGCTTCTGCTAACTCTGAAAGGTCTGACCCTCCCCTCTGTTGCCCCTGACCCCTCATCATTTCCATCAATTCTTCTGGATCAAAACCGCCAACGTTCTCTCCAGTTGCTTCATCAAACGCGTCTTTCATACTGTCGTAAAAGGACGACCAATAAAGATCGAAAAGCTGATTGAACGCCGGTATGTCATCCCCGCGTTTCACCATCGTTGCGCAAAGTGCGTCTTTAAATATATCTCGGTCTTCTATCGACAAAGACTCCAGGGCATCGAATGCATCAATCGACTCGGAGACTGATACCCGTACACCGCTTTTTCTGAGCAAATTAGTAAAATCAACAATCTTCTTACGCATAACTAACGTATTTAGCCTTTAATGCAGGGCACCTTTCTTGGTTTTAGCGTTATCCGGAGGAGATTTAACGGTAGAAGCTTCGGCCTGCTTGGGCTTTTCAAGAAGTTTTCCTAAATCACTCTTCGCTTTTTGTATGTCTCCCTCATATTTCAAAATAACGCTTAGGGTGCTGCTGACTAGCTCTTGATCGAGTACTTCCGCATTCAAAGCCAAAAGCGCTCTAGCCCAATCCAACGTTTCGCTTATAGATGGAGTCTTCTTCAAATCCAAACCACGTATCTTCTGCATCAGATCTACCAAATCCTTCGCAAGCTTCGCTTCAACGTCTGGAACCTTTGCGTCCAAGATCCGCGCCTCGAGTTCAGCATCCGGAAAATCAATGTACAAATGCAGGCATCTCCTCTTCAGTGCGTCGCTCATTTCTCTCGCATCATTCGATGTAAGAAAAACCACCGGCTTTTGTACTGCCTCAAAGGTACCAAGCTCGGGTACCGTCACCTGGTAATCCGAAAGAACTTCTAAAAGGAAAGCCTCGAACTCCGGATCTGATTTATCAATCTCATCGATTAGCAATAAAGTTGGGGTCTCTGAAGTAATTGCCGTCATAAGTGGCCTAGAAACAATAAACCTGCTCGAGAAAAAGACCGAATCTTCGTTTCCAACCCGTTCGGCAGCATCTCGGAGACTAGTCGCCCCTGCCATTGTTTCCGCCAGTTTCTCTTTTAAGATCTGAGTGTAAAGAAGTTGCTTAGAGTATTCCCATTCATACAACGCCTTCGCCTCGTCCAAACCTTCATAACACTGCAATCTAATGAGCTCTCGCCCTGTCGCAACCGCAACTACTTTCGCGAGTTCAGTTTTCCCGACTCCCGCCGGCCCTTCCACTAATACAGGTTTTTCCAAGCGCGAGGCAAGGTAAACAACCGTACTTATGTTCTTGTCACAAATGTAACCTTGATCGCGCAGTCGTTCCTGCACGTCGTCAACTGTTTTAAACAACACTGCTCCTAATCTTCCTCAAAGCCTAGTGAATGGCCAAGCTTTTCTCGTTTTGTACGTAGGTAATCGCGGTTTCGTTCGTTCGGTTCAATCTCAAGAGGAACCTGCTCAACGACGTCAAGCCCTAGACCTTCCAAAGCACGACGTTTAAGTGGATTATTAGTCAGTAAACGTACTTTCCTGATACCAAGATCCACAAGAATCTGACCACCAACTCCATAATCCCTCTGATCGGCTGCGAAACCCAAGCGCAGGTTAGCCTCAACTGTATCCAAGCCCTCACGGTCTTGAAGTCCGTAAGCCCGGATCTTATTGGTAAGCCCGATACCCCGGCCTTCCTGCCTGAGATAGAGGACAACACCACTTCCCTCACTATCGATTTTCTGCATCGCACTTTCTAGCTGATCACCGCAATCACAACGGAGCGAACCAAATGCGTCGCCAGTCAGACACTCGCTATGCAGTCGTACCAAGGGCGCCTCTACGGACCTAACATCCCCTTTCACGAGTGCAATATGCTCAACAGAATCTACATCGTTCTCGTAAACGATTGAACGAAACACGCCTGAGTTTTTTGTCGGAATCTTCGCATCCCCTGCCCTTCGAACAAGCGTTTCACGCTGGAGCCTGTATTGCACCAGGTCTGACACGTGCACTACACCAAGCCTCTCTTTATCAGCTAATACCATGAGATCTTTCAGTCTAGCTGCTTTCCCATCCTCCCTTAGTACCTGACAAGTAACGGCAATCGATGGAAAGCCAGCTAGACGTGCAAGATCCACGGCTGCCTCGGACCTACCGGGAGCTCTAAGAACTCCCCCACTTCGCACGCGAATCGGAAAGACGTGACCTGGTCTACGCAAATCCTCAGGCCGTGCCCCCTCGTTTACTGCAGCCATGATAGTGGTCGCTCGGTCAGCGGCAGAAATTCCAGTCGTTACGCCCCGACTCGCTTCGAAGGAGACTCCCATCTGTGCGACGGTACCTTCCGATTGTTCCGAGATCATATCCAATTTTAAAAATCGCATTTTCTGCTCACTCATGGGCGTACAGACAATGCCCCTACCGAGATTGAGCATGGTGTTAATAGCTTCTGTGGAAATTCTCGCGGCTGCCATACAAATTTCACCACACGCGTCTTCGTCAAGACCATCTAAAAGAAGCACCATTCGCCCGGAGCGAATTTCATCGATTGCTTTTGCGACATCTAATAGAGATGCAGCAATCCCTGTCTGAAACTCGGTACTTGCATTTTCGGTCACGTTTTAAATCTCTCTTGAAAGAAACCGGGATCGATTTTGCCCTGCCTTCGATCGCAGGTTTTGGCCGGCCCCCCGGGGTATTAATAGTTATCCAACAAAGCATACCAGAGTCCACGTAAAGAACGCTCGTTTCTCACACCGTTAACTAACAGCCAAGTTCTCAAATGACGGAAGTCATTCGCCCTTTAATTCATTGCACCCTCGTAAGTGTGATCGAAAGCTTCAATTTTTTCTAAATTCTTCGAGAACTGCTCGAGCCGCAGCAGCAGGAGTCTTCTTTCTTTCGGCCACCTCAGACTCGATAACGCCCAGACGTTCTACTATTTCAGGGTCCGTTCTCAACTCACGCAATAGGCCCTCTTCGAGTAGACTCCACATCCATTCTCGGTCTTGTTGACGCCTGTTCGACGCAAGCTCCCCGGACTTCACTTGCACTTTTCGGTGAGCCGTCACCGTCTCCCAGATCTTCTGAAGTCCTACCCCCGAAAGAGAACTCACTGTCAGCACAACCGGCACCCAGTTTGAGGACTTGGGTCTCAATAAGCTTAATGCCTGTTCGAAATCTCCTCTCGTTCTCTCGGCTAACTGCATCTGATCCCCATCCGCTTTATTTACAATCAAACAATCAGCGAGTTCGAGGACACCTCTCTTTATTCCCTGAAGAGAATCTCCAGACCCGGGTTGAAGCAATACTGCAAAAAAGTCCGACATCGATCGTACGGCTATCTCCGATTGGCCGACTCCAACAGTTTCCACGATTACGACATCGAAGCCGGCCGCCTCACACACTAAAAGAGATTCTCGCGTACGGTGAGCCACTCCACCCAGTGAGCCACGAGAAGGAGAAGGACGAATAAATGCATTCTCCTCGCGGGCCAGGCGTTCCATCCTGGTCTTGTCGCCCAAAATACTACCACCACTAATGGGACTACTCGGATCAATCGCGAGTACCGCTACCCGAAGGCCTTGCTCAAGCAAATACAAACCCAAGCCTTCTATGAAAGTGCTTTTCCCAACTCCTGGTGGTCCAGTAACACCAACTCGAATTGCCTTGCCAGTTTCAGGAACAAGTTTCTCGAGAATAGCTTGACCTTCGACTTGATGGTCGTCTCTCGAACTCTCGAGTAGAGTAATCGTCTTCGCTACGAGACGGCGATCCCCAGAAAGTATTGCCTTACAAACGGAATCGACTTGGCGGCTCACTTCGTCCTTCGAGAAATTCTGACCGCCTCCAAAACGGTGCGCGCTGCATCAGGCACAGGTGTTCCAGGTCCAAAAATTGCAGCAACACCTTGCTCTTTCAAAGCTGGATAATCTTTTGAGGGAATCACACCTCCTGCTACTACTACTACTTCTTCTGCTCCTTCTAAGCGGAGAGCGTTAATCATTTCAGGAATCAAAGTACGGTGACCTGCTGCTTGACTCGAGACACCTATGACGTGTACGTCATTTTCGATAGCTTGACGAGCAGCTTCGGATGGCATTTGAAAAAGAGGCCCCACATCGACATCAAACCCGATATCGGCGAAAGCCGTTGCAATAACTTTCATTCCACGGTCGTGCCCATCTTGCCCCAATTTTACGACTAAAATCCTAGGACGGCGGCCTTCTTCCCGTGAGAATTCCTCGACGTCTTTACGCACGGCCTCGTAATTTTCATCACCAGCGTGAATTCCTCCATATACTCCAGAAATTGACTGGACCTCGGCACGATGTCGTGTAAAAACTTTCTCCATTGCTTCAGATATTTCTCCAATGGTTGCACGGACTCTCGCGGCATCTATGGCCGCTTCAAGTAGATTACCCTCTGATTTCTCAGACATTCGCGTTACTTCAGAAAGCGCCTTCTCGACAGCGGCGTCATCCCTAGACATCCTTATTTGGGTGAGTCTCTTTATTTGCGATTCTCTAACCGCACTATTATCAATTTCGAGGATTTCAAATTCTTCATCCGAATCAGAGACATATTTGTTTACGCCAATGATCACATCGTCTCCTCGATCAACCCTAGCCTGCCTACGAGCGGCGCATTCTTCTATTCTAAGTTTGGGCATGCCTGACTCAACAGCTTTTGCCATACCTCCCAAGCTCTCGACCTCTTCAATTAACTTTCTAGCTTCGGAAGCCATCGAAGCCGTCAAAGACTCCATAAAATACGAACCTCCGAAAGGATCAATTACTTTCGGAATTCCAGTTTCTTCTTGTAATATCAATTGCGTATTTCGAGCAACGCGAGCAGTTGCATCGGTGGGCAAACCTAGAGCTTCATCGTAAGCATTAGTATGTAACGATTGCGTTCCGCCAAAAACAGCCGCCATCGCCTCTACAGTTGTCCTTATAACGTTGTTTACAGGATCTTGAGCGGTCAGACTAGCTCCAGAAGTTTGGCAATGGGTACGAAGCATCAACGAACGTGAGTCCTTCGGCGAGAACCCTTCCATTAACTCTGCCCAGAGAAGACGAGCGGCCCTCATCTTGGCGATTTCCATGTAAAAATTCATGCCAATTGCCCAGAAAAATGAAAGCCTCGGAGCAAAAGCATCTACTTCGAGTCCTTTTGAAATTGCCGCTCGAACGTATTCAATTCCATCGGCTAAAGTAAACGCCAATTCAATTACTGCGTTCGCTCCTGCCTCTTGCATGTGATATCCGCTAATAGAAATTGAATTGAACTTTGGCATCTTTCTAGCTGTAAATTCAATTATATCGGCCACTATTCTCATGCTCGATTCTGGAGGATAGATGTAGGTGTTCCGGACCATAAATTCTTTCAGAATATCATTCTGAATTGTGCCTCTTAAAGCCTCTGGTTTTACTCCTTGTTCTTCAGCAGCAACAATAAAGCTTGCTAACACAGGAAGTACTGCCCCATTCATAGTCATGGATACCGAGACATCTTGGAGCGGAATCTCATCGAACAAAATTTTCATGTCTTCAACGCTATCGACCGCAACTCCCGCTTTCCCGACATCTCCCATAACTCGCGGATGATCGGAATCATAGCCACGATGGGTAGCCAGATCGAAAGCTACAGAGAGTCCTTGTTGGCCTGCCTTAAGATTTCTTCGATAAAAGGCATTTGACTCTTCTGCAGTGGAGTAGCCGGCGTATTGACGAACAGTCCAAGGCCTATTCGCGTACATTGTCGCCCTCGGCCCTCGCGTAAACGGATACATTCCCGGAAAAGAGTCAAGGTTCTCGAGAGATTCTAGATCGTCTCTCGTATACAGAGGTTCAATATCTATCCCTTCGGCGGTTTTCCAAATCAGCTCCTCCGAACTTTTCCCGCGCAATTCGCGTTCAGCAAGAGCACGCCATTCAGCTTTTTTATCACCCATGCTATTCCCTTTCCAGACCAAATCGTGATTGTTACATCGCTCTACGGTATCGTCCGCCGACTTCAAATAACGCATTAGAGATTTGACCTAGACTTGCCACCTTTACCGTTTCCATCAGCTCCTCGAAAACATTGTCCCCAGAACGTGCGACTGACTGGAGCCTCTTAAGTCCTTCTTTCGTGCTTTCTTCGTTGCGAGCCCAGAGTCCGTGCAAAGACTCCAGCTGCGAGCGTTTTTCATCTTCTGTTGCTCTCATAAGGTCAACTGAACCTGAAGGTGCAAACTCGTCCTGTTCACCGATAAAACTGTTTACCCCGATAATTGGCAACTCCCCACTATGCTTGAGAGTCTCGTAGTGCATACTTTCTTCTTGGATTTTCCCTCGCTGGTAGTGTGTCTCCATAGCACCAAGGACACCACCTCTCTCGGAAATTCGATCAAATTCCTTTAAAACAGCTTCTTCGACTAGGTCAGTCAACTGATCAATAAAGTATGAACCTTGAATAGGATTCTCGTTTATTGTCGTGCCAAGCTCCCGATTGATAATTAACTGAATTGCCAAAGCTCGACGCACTGATTCTGGAGTTGGTGTTGTAACCGCTTCATCATAAGCATTGGTATGCAAGCTATTGCAATGATCTTGAATCGCTATTAATGCCTGTAGGGTAGTGCGAATATCATTAAACGACATCTCTTGAGCATGGAGCGATCGTCCCGATGTTTGGATATGGTATTTTAATTTCTGACTTACGGAAGACGCGCCATATCTTTCCTTCATTGTCACTGCCCAAATCCTTCGCGCGACTCGACCAATCACGTTGTACTCAGGATCTAATCCGTTACTAAAAAAGAAAGAGAAATTTCCTGCGAAATCGTCAATTGACATTCCGCGTGACAGGTAATATTCCGCATAAGTAAATCCGTTAGCCAAAGTAAATGCCAACTGACTTATTGGATTCGCTCCTGCTTCAGCAATATGGTAACCCGAGATGGAGACCGAATAGAAATTTTGAACTTCTTTTTCGGTAAAATATTCCTGAATATCTCCCATCATTTTTAACGCAAATTCAGTTGAAAATATACATGTGTTCTGCGCTTGATCCTCTTTCAAAATATCAGCTTGAACCGTACCTCGAACCGTCTTTAGAACATAAGACTTTACCTGATCATAGATTTCCGGACTCACTACAGAATCTCCCGGAATGCCTAAAAGGCGCAGTCCTAGTTGATCATGGTTATCTGGCAAAACACCTTTGTACCCAGGGAGTCTATCGGATTCAAATTTGCGTTTTGCATCCTCAAGGCCACCTACTTCTAGTAAATGCTTCTCAATTTGTTGATCAATCGCGGCATTCAAAAAGAAGGCGAGTACCATTGGTGCAGGGCCATTTATTGTCATCGAGACGGAAGTTTTAGGGTCGCACAAATCAAAACCTGAATAGAGCTTCTTAGCATCATCTAAACTACAAACTGAAACCCCTGAATTGCCGACTTTGCCATAAATATCCGGCCGTTCATCCGGATCTCTTCCGTACAATGTCACGCTATCAAATGCCGTCGACAGCCGAGCTGCCGGCTGTCCTTCGCAAAGATAATGAAATCGGCGATTTGTTCGTTCAGGCGTTCCTTCTCCTGCGAACATTCTTGTTGGATCTTCACCTTCCCTCTTAAAAGGAAACACTCCAGCAGTAAAAGGGAATTTTCCGGGAACATTCTCCAAACGCCCGAACCGAATCCGTTCTCCCCAGTCCTTAGCCACCGGAAATGCTACCTTTGGTATCTCATTTCCCGAAATTGACTCCACAAAGTTATCTACGGAAATTTCTTTTCCCCGCACACGATATGACTGAGTTTTGTCGGCGTATTGAGAAGCCCGATCGTCCCATTCTCCAATGGTCAACTTTGAATCCTTGTCCAAACTTTCTATGCATTCGTTATACGATTTTCGAAGGGAAGTAAGTGTTGAGTCATCATCCTTTCCGATCAACGAATCCTGTGAAAACAACTCACCCTGGTCAGGAAGCATCTCGCCTAATGCTTCCAGGGAGCTTCGAATACCCCACGCTCGACTAGCAGCGTTAGACATTTCCTCTGTTCGGGAATGATACTTCCGTAGACCTTCTGAAATTTCTGCTAGATACCTACCCCTACTGGGTGGAATCATTGACGAAGTGTCCTGAGCCACTGTTAGGTCTGTAGAACCTGTAGCCAGGCCACCCTCAATTTTCTTTAAAAGAGCTTTAAAAAGCCTCTCCACACCTGGGTCGTTCCAGGCTCTTGCCATTGTCGGAAAGACCGGTACCTCTTGATTAGGCAACGTTGCCAATTCTGGATGATTCCGCTTCCACTGCTTTCGTACATCCCTGAGAGCGTCATCGGCTCCATGACGATCAAATTTATTCAGCACAATAACGTCTGCGAGCTCCAGCATATCTATCTTTTCTAATTGAGAAGGAGCTCCATATTCAGGAGTCATGACATAGATCGATGTATCAACAAGATCCGTAATCTCTGAATCACTCTGACCAATGCCTGCAGTCTCGACTAAGATCAGATCAAAGCCACATCCTTGTAAAACTCCGACTGCATCAGAAATGCTCTTTGACAAAGCCCTGTGGGCGGTTCTTGTTGCGAGCGATCGTACAAAAATATTATCTCCATGGATCGCATTCATTCTTATTCGATCGCCCAGTAAAGCCCCACCGGACCGCCGGCGGGTAGGGTCCATCAAAAGTAATCCGATAGTCTGCGCAGAATTTTCGAGGCGAAAACGGCGCACTAGCTCGTCTACCACACTGGACTTTCCTGCACCTCCAGTTCCTGTAAAGCCAACCACCGGCGCCGGAGCACCTCCACGTCTCGTTAAAAGACGTTGGCGCAACATTTCGGACGTTGTTTCGTCATCTCCATTCTCTTCAAACCACGTAATCAAACGCGCAACGGCCAAATGATCGCTCGGAGAACCTTCCTCGATTTCCGTGCCCACCTTTGTGATCGTTCGCTCTGTACACTCATCAACAATGATTTTGATCATGCCTTCGAGCCCGAGCTCCCGACCATCATCAGGGCTGAAGATTCTAGCCACTCCATAAGAGTGCAATTCTTCGATCTCTTCTGGAACTATGGTTCCCCCGCCACCACCGTAAACTCGAATATTTGGCGCCCCTCGTTCCTTCAGGCAATCTACTAGGTATTTAAAAAACTCAACGTGACCGCCTTGATATGACGAAATAGCTACTGCGTGAGCATCTTCCTGGATCGCTGCCTCGACCACTTCATTCACTGAACGGTCGTGGCCAAGATGAATTACCTCTGCTCCCTGAGCTTGCAGAATTCTCCTCATGATGTTTATTGCCGCATCATGACCATCAAACAGCGAGGCGGCAGTAACCACTCGAACCCGACTTGGCGCCGGTCGTATTGGACTCACTGTAGCTGCAGCCTCACTCATTTTTGACTCTCCCTTTCTCTAAACCGGCTCACCCTCAACCCTTCCTTTTTGCCCGTGGTTGGAAGTTGCTCTGGGGGACTCTCACGATAACCGTGCCGAGATTCTAGCAAAACACTTAACTCTTTGTTTTTATTAGATATTTATCGATTGCAAAAGTGGGACCAAATCGACCCACAAGATCGATATTCACACTCCACGCTTCTCGCTCAATTATAGCCTAAAGCCTTTATACGCCCGGGCTTTTTGCTCCAACGTGCTTCGTGTTTTACGAAGAGCCCAAGATAAATTTTCGAACCTAAAAATCGCTCAATTTTATGACGCGACCGAATACCTAGTTCCTTGATAAGTCTTCCGCCCTTACCAATTACAATTTTTTTCTGGGAGGCTGTCTCCACGAGAAGATCCGCATTTATGCTGATCAGATCTTCCTGAGATTCATCAAAGTCTCGAATGTCTACGGCCAAATCATAAGGAACCTCGTCCCCGAGCATTTCAAAAGCAACTTCCCTGATCAATTCACTAACAAAAAAGCGCAATGGCCGATCTGACAACTGATCGGGCGAATAATACCTAGGACCCTCAGGCAAGAAGCCTTCAAGCAACTGGAGAAGTGCATCAATTCCAAAATTTGTTTTTGCCGAAACGCTGCATCTCGCTGAAAACGAAAGTTCCTCAGGCCAATGCATCTCTGTTTTAGGAACCAAATCTATCTTTGTTGCTACCGCAACTACTGGCTTCGTATTTTCCTGCAACTTAAAAACGATATCGCGATATGAAGCACTAAACCCCTTGGTTGAATCAACAAGCAAAAGAGCTACATCGCAATCTTTAATCGCCTCCTCAGCCAATTGCACCAGCGCGCGATTTAGAGCCTTTTGCCCTTCATGAAAACCAGGTGTATCAACGAATAGAAACTGAACCTCTTCTCTCGTCAATACTCCTAAAATCCTGCTCCTAGTGGTCTGTGGTTTCGATGTGACTATCGCTATCTTTTCGCCGAGAAGTCGATTAATCAGAGTCGATTTTCCAGCATTAGCTCTACCAATAATTGCGACGACCCCAGAACGATAAGAGCCAATCTCGTTCACTTAACTATTTCTCTTTCGCGGAGCGCTATGGCGGCGGCGGCGCTTTCTGCTGAACGCTTCGATTTACCTCGAGCCTCAGCAAGCCGCCGGCCCCCGAGATCTATTGCAACGAGGAACCGGTCCTCACCTTCTTCTTGTCGCTCTTCCAGTGTGCTGTATTTTGGAACGGAACTACCTAACGAATGAGCCCATTCGTTAAGTTCAGTTTTTGCGTCGCGCGTAACCCCTAACTCTGTGTTATGCAGCTCTTCTGAAAAAACATTTTCGCAAAGACGCTTTGCTTCCACATATCCGCCTTCAAGGTAAACCGCTGCCACGACTGACTCGAACACATTGGCCAATATTCGATCTTTATCCTCCCCACCACTTTTCACCTCTGTCAGGCCGAGGCGAATAAAGCTTCCTAAACCTAACTCCCTCGCCTTTTGAGCCAGTGACTTGTTATTAACCAAAGAAGATCTCGCTCTTGACAAACGTCCTTCATTCCAGTCCAAATGCTTTCTATAGAGGTACTCACTCACGACCAAACCGAGGACAGCGTCACCCAAAAACTCCATCCGTTCGTTTCCGCGACCTCCATCCTTCTCATGGGAGTAAGAAGAGTGCTCCAAAGCCTTTTCAACTCCCGTCGCGTAGTTCGAATCAAGGCCTAGCTTACTTAGCAGTTCTATATTGTTCAATTTGCGGCCTTGATACTTCCGCCGCCAAGAACCGTATCCGAGTCATAGAATACTGCAGCCTGTCCTGCAGCAACTGCGCGCACAGGATGATCCAGGAAAGCTGTCGCTACGCCATCTAGTACTTCAATTTTTGCTGGACATGGATCGTGGCCGTGGCGAACTCTAATCTCAGCACAAAAAATGTCGGGTATTCCTTCATTACTTACCCAAGATAAATTTGAAACTTCTACCTTTGTGTGCTCCAAACTGCGGCCATCACCTACCACTACTCTATTCAGCTTGGCATCCAGCTTGCTTACGTACAGTCTTCCACTTCCCGAGACTCCCAAGCCCCTTCTTTGTCCTACCGTAAAATGATGGATACCTTCGTGACTCCCGAGGAACGTTCCATCTTCTGACACCACTTCTCCTCGGCCAGGCAAAGAAGAAGGCTCGAGCTCCTCAACTACCTTTGCGTAGTCCCCATCGGGAACAAAACAGATCTCCTGACTTTCAGGTTTCTCGGCCGTGCTTAAACCCAGATTTCGTGCTTTTTGCCTGACCTCTTCTTTCGTCAAAAAACCCAAGGGAAACTCAATTCGAGCAAGCTGATCTTGACTAAGGTTATACAAAAAATACGATTGATCTTTTGTAGAGTCTAAAGCTCTCAGAAGCCGAAACTCACCACTCTCTTCATCCTTCGCGATCCGAGCATAATGGCCAGTAGCGACCTTCTCAGCCCCTAAACCTCGAGCTCTCGCCAAAAGATGATCGAATTTAAAACGTTTATTACAAACAATACATGGTATCGGGGTCTCACCAGCCAAATAGGAATCAGCAAAGGGTTTCATCACTTCTTGACGGAACTCTTTGGTGTAATTGGCAACATAAAAATTTATTCCTAGTTGTTCCGCAACCTTCCGAGCATCGTCCGCGTCATCCAACGAACAACATCTACTAGAGTTTCCAGCAAGATGCATCGTGATACCAATAACATCATTATATGATTCTAACATCAGAGCGGCCGCAAGGGACGAATCAACTCCTCCAGACATTCCGACTACAACTCTACTCATGACAAATTAGTTTCCCTTATCCGAGATACTACGCTTTTGAGAACCGCCAGAGTCCTCACTATATCCTTTGTATCATTTCCCTGACCTACAGAAAACCTTAGCGAACTCCTCGCCTCATCCGAGGTCAAGCCCATTGCCGAAAGGACGTGCGACGGAGCAACGGATCCAGAGGAACATGCAGCCCCTGCTGAAACACTTATTCCTTCTAGGTCTAGCGCCTGCAAAATAACATCTCCTGGTGTCCTCTTGAACTCTACATTTAGGGTATTCGGTAGACAACTTCTGCAGGAGCCGTTTCTTTCAACCGAAGGGATAGACTCCTTAATGCCTAACCAAAGTTGATCGCGGAGCTCTCCATATTTACGGGCCCTCGCATCAAGTTCACGGGAAGCTACTTCAGCGGCTCTTCCCATACCGACGATACCAGCAATATTCTCTGTCCCACCCCTTCTCCTAGCTTCCTGGGGACCGCCCTGAATCCAAGGTGTCAAACTTTTTGGAGACGCCACTATTAAAGCACCCGCTCCTTTCGGGCCATTAAACTTATGAGCGGAGATACTGACAAACTCGACATTAAGAGCCCTCAGGTTAATTGGTATTTTCCCGGCTGCCTGCGTGGCATCTAAATGAAGCAAAACCCCGTATTCTGAACAAAGCCTAGAAATTTCCGCTACTGACTGAATAACACCCGTCTCATTATTAGCCCAAACAAGGGAAAGAAGAGCAACTCGTCCGCGTAAAGCAGTTTCCAAAGTATCAAGATTTACTAGCCCATTGCGATCTACTCCAACTTTTATCACTTCCCGTCCCGACTTCGCGACAGAAGCTAGTGGCTCGTCAACGGATGGATGTTCTATTGTGGAACTGATAAATGCCATGTCCTTGCCTGAGGTCTCGTGCATATGTGCGATTACCGTATTGTTCGCCTCTGTCGCACTTCCAGTAAAAATCACTTCTGCCGGGTCAGTCGACAACAAGCCCGAAACTTGAGATCTTGCGGCCTCTAGTAGTTTTCGAGCATCCCTTCCATCTGTGTGAACGCTTGAGGGATTGCCATATTTCGTTTCAAAGCAAACCAACATATCCTGAACCACCTCGGGATGCATTGGCGTCGTAGCATTGTGATCTAGATAAATTCTTGTCATATAAGCAATAAAACCCAGCTATTGCGCTCTATAAAAAAGTTAAATTTGACCAGCCCCGCTCAAAAAGAGAAAACTAACCGTCTTCTTTCGGGTCTTTAGCACCGGACTCAACAAAAGCAGCATGCAGTGCACGAACCCCTAGCTCCGTATACTTCTCTTCAACCGCTACAGAAATCTTTATTTCGCTAGTTGTTATCAACTGAATATTAATACCTTCATCCGCCAGAACTTGAAACATTTTCGCAGCGACACCCGCGTGATCTCTCATACCAACTCCGACAACAGAAAGTTTCGCGATTCCCGAATCACCTTCTACGCCATGAGTTCCAATATTCGATGAATCCGATTCAATTAACGATAGAGCCTTCTTATAATCGGATCTTCCTACGGTAAAAGTGACATCCGTTGTCCCTTCATCGCTCACGTTCTGGACGATCATATCGACCACTATCCCCGCCTCAGACAACGGTGTAAAAATGCGGGCGGCGGCCCCCGGCGCATCGGCGACTCCCCGTACACGGATCTTCGCTTCATTTCGATTATAGGTAACACCAGAAACCATCAATCTCTCCAACACTTCCTCCTCCCTTACTACCCAAGTACCTTCTTCAGATACAAAAGTAGATCGCACGTGAATCGGTAACCCATATTGCATTGCAAATTTAACAGAACGAATTTGCAAAACTTTTGTACCGAGACTCGCCATTTCTAGCATTTCTTCATAAGACACCCGGTTCAACTTTCGAGCGCCCGACACCAAATTTGGATCTGCTGTGTAAACGCCCTCAACATCCGTGAAAATTTCACAAACATCAGCCTTTAGAGCTGCTCCTACTGCCACTGCCGACGTGTCGGAGCCACCTCTACCTAATGTCGTAATATTCCCGTCACTATCAACTCCCTGAAATCCTGCGACCACAGCCACTTCACCACGGGACAGAATCTCATTAAGAGCTTTAGTTTCGATTTCTAAAATTCGAGCCCTATTATGCTGGCCATCGGTAAGCATTCCTAATTGCGGGCCCGTCAAAGATCTCGCAGCCTGTCCTTGGCTTCTTAAATACATTGAAATAAGCGCAACTGTCTGCTGCTCACCTGTGGCTAGAAGTGCATCTAATTCTCTTGGGTCGGGATTTTCACCCCCTAACTCGGCGCCTAAAGTAAGCAAGCGATCTGTAACACCCGACATAGCGGACACGACGACAACAACTTGATTTCCTTGTTTGATACTCTCTAACACCCGGGACGCAGCTTTCCTTATGCGCTCTGGATCGGCTACGCTAGTACCTCCGAACTTTTGAACAACTAAGCCCACACATATACTCCTAGACTTGAATGGTCAGCTCTGATCGGCTCTTCTCAATCACTAGAGAACTTATACAGCCGGTCGCCGAAACTCTTATCTCGCGCTCGTTTTCATCTTTCCCTCTAGAGAACACTACTTTCAAGTGGTCTTCAGGAAGTGCCTCGGCTACGCGATCGCCCCATTCCACTAAAGTTATCGCTCCTGACCCAATCCAATCCAGAAAACCCGCGTTCTCAAGCTCCGTTCGGCTTTCAATCCTATAGAGATCTGCATGAATTAGTCTAAGACTAGTAGTCAACTCGTACTCATTTGCAATTACAAACGTAGGGCTAGTAATTGAATCCATCGACAACCCAAGAGCGCGAGCAAATCCCTTCACAAAAACTGTCTTTCCTACACCCAGTTCGCCGATTAAGCTGATAAGCAAAGGAGGTTTTTCTAGAACAGATCCCAACACATAACCGATCCGCAATGTATCCTCAGGGCTCCGGGAAGGCAACGACACCACGTGACAAGTCAACTTTTTGCTCCTTTCGCTCCTTCAGAATCGCGATGGCATTCGGTATTGCCTCCGCCAATTTCCCGGCTCTTATTCCAACTGATCCAACTTCTTGGCTTAATTGATCGCCACAAATACCGTGAATATATGCTCCCACCACCGCCGATTTTAAACCATCCAGCCCTTGAGCTAAAAGACCTGCTACAACCCCTGCCAAAACATCACCTGTGCCAGCTGTTGATAATATCGGTCCACCACTCCAATTGAACCAAACGGGATTAGCAGAAGAAGCGATCAGTGAGGCGGCACCCTTTAGAAGTACAATGGCGTTATAATTACTTGCTATTTCGCGGGCGGACTCCACACGACGAGAGTTTATATCCTCGATAGAAGTTCCAAGGAGCGCAGCAGCCTCGCCAGGATGAGGAGTAAGAATGCTCAATTCATTTCTAGCATGTAAGCATTCGGGTTCTATCGCAATCGC
>DKAI01000127.1 GCA_002450755.1 Deltaproteobacteria bacterium UBA6930 | reverse complement strand
ATTCGCAAAGGTGAAGATTCTATTTCGGTAACTGGTAACGTGCTTCGAGATTACCTAACGGATCTCTTCCCGATACTAGAGATCGGGACTAGTGCCAAAATGCTGTCCATCGTTCCGCTTATGAACGGGGGCGGTCTATTCGAGACTGGCGCAGGAGGATCAGCGCCTAAGCATGTTCAGCAGTTTGAAGAAGAGGGACATTTGCGATGGGATTCTCTTGGCGAGTTCCTTGCACTTGCAGCCTCTTTCGATCACCTCGGAGAGCAATTTGGAAACGCAGGAGCAAAGCTGCTCGGTGAAACCCTGGACGAGGCTACGGCGGAACTGCTTCTAAACAGAAAGGCACCCTCTCGAAAAGTAAATGAACTAGACAATCGAGGCAGCCAATTCTATTTGGCTATGTATTGGGCGCGCGCACTGGCGAACCAGAAAACCAACCCCGATTTAGCCGAGCGCTTCAAGCCAATTGCAGACTCACTCGCAGAGAATGAAACCGCTATTGTAAAAGAATTGAACGATGCCCAGGGGTTTGCTCAGGATCTTGGCGGTTATTACAAACCAGATTCCGAACTCGCTGAAAAAGCCATGAGACCAAGTTCTACTTTCAACAACATAATAGGAGCTATTTAATTTAATCCGTACTCTGGCTTTTTTTCAGATTTATACCTGCGAGGGTACCGTCTGCCCGCCAGTCACGAAGAATTTGAAAAAACTCTACGGGACCTCCGCCATACACATTAGAAAGGAAGCCATTTTCGGCATCAGGTCTTCCCTCGTTATTATAGTAACCAGGTGTACATTCATTAAAGAAGCGCATACCAAGACGAGCCTTCTTCCTCATAGTCTCGCACCATTCCATCTCGGCTTCCTCAGTGACTTCAGCAACTGTCGCACCTCGGTCCAATGTTCCTCTTACGGTGTGAGCGATGTGCTTACTCTGCTCATCCAATAGATGAGGAAAATTTGGAGACAGGCCACTCTGAATCATTCCCATGAAGAAACAATTTGGGAATCCACTACTTTGAATTCCATGAAGAGTTACCGGGCCATTCAACCACTTCTCCTCCAGGCTCCTTCCGTCACTCCCTGTAACCTCAAAACCTGCGTTTCGAGTATATCCCGTACCTACCTCAAAACCCGTCGCGAAGATAATGCAGTCGACTTCGTACGTTTTACCATTGGCTACCAACCCATTCTCAATAATTCGTTCAACTCCCTTTCCCTTTGTATCTACAAGAGTCACATTCGGTCGATTATAAGTTGGAAGATACTCATCGTGATAACAAGGACGTTTACAGAATTGACGGTAATAAGGTTTTAAGGCCTCTGCCGTTTCGGCATCTTCTACAATCGAGTCTACACGCGCACGCACGTCATTCATTTTTTGAAAATCTGCAATTTCCGTGTGCAATGCAATCTGTTCCTTGCTCATTTTCTCGGAGCCGTTAACAGGAATAATCTTGGCAAGCTTTCGGTATATTTCTGTCCAGCCATCTCCCACTAAGTCTTCCTCTTGATAACCGCCACTTACAAGAACATTAAAGTTATCCATCCTTCGTTGCTGCCAGCCTTCTTCAAGGTTGTCGGCCCATTCCGGATCAGTATCACGATTAGCTCTTACATCTACCGATGAAGGCGTGCGTTGAAAAACAAAAAGTTCTTTTGCGGATTCACCTAGATGTGGAACGCACTGGATCGCGGTAGCTCCAGTGCCAATGATGGCGACCCTTTTGTCCCGTAGACCACTTAATTTTCCATTTGAATCGCCACCGGTATACTCATAGTCCCAACGACTCGTGTGAAAAGTGTGCCCTCGATAAGATTCAATTCCTTCAATTCCAGGGAGTTTCGGCCTATTTAAGGGCCCGTTAGACATCGCTACAAATTGAGCCTTAATTCGATCTCCCCGGTCAGTCGAAACTATCCAACGATCGATATCGTCGTCCCAAACAAGCTCTGTGACTTGGGTCTGCAGGCATGCATCCTCGTATAAACCAAAATGCTCCGCTACCTGTCTGCTGTAATCAAGAATTTCCGGAGCGTGCGTATATTTCTCCTTAGGCACATAACCCATCTCCTCTAGAAGTGGAAGATAGATGTAGGACTCGATATCACACATCGCACCGGGGTATCGATTCCAATACCATGTGCCTCCAAAGTCGGCACCTTTTTCAATGACCCTTACCTTCTTAAGCCCCGTTTCCTTCAACCTAGCGGCAGCGAGCATGCCCCCAAATCCACCGCCGATTACAACCGCCTCGACTTCATCGCACAGTTTTTCGCGTTCGATCACAGATTCAGCGTAGGGGTCCTCAACGAAATAAGAGAACTCTCCCTTCGTATCTTTGTACTGAGAGTTTCCATCACCACGGATTCGTAGATCTCGCTCTTCTCTATATTTTTCTCTTAATTTACCTGGATCGAATCCGAGCTCTTCACTCGTAAATGGCCATGAGGTCTTACTTTGCTCAAAACTAGATGCCACGTCTTTCCTCCCGAAATCAATCCTAGTTCTCGAATGCTCCTGGATGACCTGAACGATAGCGTTTTTCGTGAATCACGTACAAAAAGCCTCTAAGGGTTTATTTCTAATAAGAAATACGCAGACTAATCTGGCGTCCAGTGGTCTAAATCGGAGTAGCCATTCTTTGCCAGGATTCCTCTTGTAACTGCTTATGTTCCACAGTAGAGACTCCGTCCAATTCGTACTGACCGAGGGTCCTAGAGTTCTCTACCACATGTCTACATCGTTCAAAGCGACGATCCATAAAAGCTTCCAAAGCGGTGTCTAGAGACACCGCGGAACCAATCAACTCGCTCAAGACCAAAGCGTCTTCAACAGCCATCATTGCACCCGCAGCAAGGTGAGGAGTAGTCGCATGAGCAGCATCACCAATCAAAACAACCCTACCTCGATACCATGGTGGATTCATTAGAAAATTTTCCAACGGTCGATACACGATATTACTCTGCGGACCTAAGGCGTCACGTACTGAACCAACGACCCCTTCGTAACCTATTAAAAGCTCTCTCAATTTCTTCCAATCGTCTTTTGGATCCCAGCGCGGATTTCCAGGCATAGGTGCGTTACAGAACAGATACATTTGATTACTTGAGCACGGTGTTACGCCTGTCTTGACAGGACCCCCGACGAACATATGCAAACAGTCAACATCGGCGGGCTTATCCGTAAGATGCCTGAAGCACCCCTGCCCTGTAAGGGTTGGCTCAGAAGCTTCTGGAAATACGTGAGTTCGTAACTCTGAAAAAGCTCCATCTGCACCAACGACTAAATCGAATCTACCGCTCCCTCCTCCCACAAACCGAACATCAACAAACTTAGACTCTTGACTAAGGAAGGAAATAGATTTCCCGAGACTAACTTTTACTCCAACCGCTAAGGTCCGGTCAGACAAAATCTTGTGCAGAACTGGCCTCAATATTCCTCCATTGTTTGGAAGTGGAGGTATTGTTTCCGGTGGACCAATTTCACCGATAAATTTCTCGGGCGGTTGAAATAGCTTTACTCGTTCATTAGTAGCACCAAGTCTTCGAACTTCGCTCTCAACCCCCAAAGCGGAAAATGCGCGAAATGTCGGACCTGTAATGGTAATTCCTGTACCGAGAGCTTTCCATTCTGGATCTTTGTCAATAAGTTCGGTAGAAACCCCCATCTCACCAAGGCAAATAGCGAGAGACATACCGGCAATCCCTCCACCAACGATCAAAACTCTAAACTCTTTCTCCATGAACTGTTCCCTTCTAACCAATTTGTTTCGGCCAAAACAGAAAGCAAATCCTCATGGCAATTCTATGGAAAGCAGTCGAATTATACTCAATTACTAAACCCTGAGTAAAAGAGAAAGGCCTGGCGACCAACTCTATGGAGCAAGATTTTTACGCCAAAAAAGGCTCAATTAGGTCTCGACCTGACACCGAAGCCTTTAGACGAGAAGCAAGCAACAAGGTGCCCCCTATTTTTCGGTGGATAAACATGGTCTCCGCGGGCGGTGGCCGATTAAACCCTTTATTAAAAGCTAGGTCGAATCCTCGGTCTCGCAGGCGGCGCGCAAGATCCGCAGTTCCAAAATCATAAGATTTCGAACGAAACGGTTCGCAACCCAACTCCATCAAATCTACAACGCCGGAAACTCTCTCAGAAGACTCTCCCACGCTTACAAATCCGGCCTCATAGGCGAGAGTTCTCAATTTCTTTCTTTCTCCTAAGACGCCGGCTCTGAAAATATTGCGATACATCTCACACAAATCGCTCGATATATTTCGCACAGATCCAAAATCAACGAGACCTAACTTTCGCGTTTTGGGGTCATATAAGTAGTTTGCAAAATTCGGATCAGTTTGACAGTATCGCCATTCGAAAATTTCTCGAAACAGTACGCGATACAACAAGCTAGCGATCCGATCTCTTTCAGAAGGGGAATAATCTGGCGAACAGAGCTCTTCGATGGGGAAGCCCTTAATAAATTCCATCGCTAAAACCGTTCGAGTGCTCCAAGGAAGAATGACCTCAGGAACTAAACAGTCCGGCTCATCGGAAGACAAACTTCTATAGGTTTGCAAAGCCTGAGCTTCCTCACGATAGTCGCTCTCTCTCTTAAGTTGACGTTTTGCCTCTTCTATTATCGCAACTAAATCTATCTCCTTCGGCAGAATCCTCGATAGACGCAAAGCGGATGCCAAATTATCCACGTCACTCTTAATACTCCTCGCAATTCCTGGATACTGAACCTTAAATGCGCACGTTCGGCCCGACAAAACTCCGATATGCACCTGTCCAATTGAAGCGGCTGCAATTGGATCCCAATCGAAGTTCTGAAGCCGATCCCCCCACCCTTTTCCCCAGGACTGTCCCAAAACTCTCGACAATTGAGCTTCGGGCATAGACACTGCGTCCGCTCTGAGAGTACTCAACGCTCGAGAAACTTCATCGGGTAAGAAATCCTCGGCCTCCATGGATATAAGCTGCCCTAGCTTCATCGCAGCACCACGCAGACTAGACAAACGTCTGGCGAAGCGTTCTGCATTTAAGCCAGTAAGAAGGGGATTATCCTCTCCGTCCGAAAGAGACAATTGTCGCTTCAATGTTTCTGTGACTCCCCCCAGCGCTGCTTCGCCAACCAACAAACCAATCCTGGCCAACCGCTCTAAGCGACCTGAAGGAACCCTTAATGTTTTTCCTTTTTGACTCATTCCAAACTAATATCGCAAAGAATCTATTTTTGGTATGGAACAACCCAAGGACCGAGCACCTTTACGGTTACATTTGAAGTACACTAAAATTTCTTTACTTACATATTGTGATGTACACTAAATTTATTATTGGAGCTGAGGAAATATGAATTCACTCAAAGATCGTGTCGCCATAGTAACCGGATCTGCCCAGGGCATTGGTCTAGGAATCGCAAAATCGGTCGCTCATGCTGGAGGACGTCTTGTACTCGTTGATATCAATCCTTCAGGCCTGGAGGCTGCAGTAGAGAACCTTAACTCTAGTGGCTCGGAAGTCTTGGGAGTAACTGCCGACGTTACAAAGGTGGATTCAATTAGGAATATGATTGATCAGACGATAGATCACTTCGGACAGATCGATCTGCTAGTAAATAATGCTGCATCGCTTATTTTAAAACCGATTCAAGAAACTTCCGACCATGACTGGGATCAAGTGCTGGATACGAACCTAAAAGGAACTTTCCTCACCTGTCGAGAAGTAATTCCCCACATGGAATCACGAGGAGT
>DKAI01000054.1:1756-4607 GCA_002450755.1 Deltaproteobacteria bacterium UBA6930 | reverse complement strand
TTCGGAGTACGTGTGTTTTCCATCTTTGAAGATTAGACAGGGCCGATCGGGATAATCCGATTCTATTTCAACGAGTAAGTCAAACCAGGTCCTAGAAGAGATATTTCCCATATTTTACATGTCCTTAAAAGGCGAACAGCTTTCAAGTAGTGTGCATTCTTACGGCAAAAAGTTAAAAATCTCCCTGATGTAAAAAAAATGCACGCTTCGAAGGATAAGACTACATTGGTTTTCTATAGGGGTTCAAGGAATGAAAATTATCTCTATCAAAAAAGAGAGGATTCAGAACTCCTCAACTGCAATTTAAATTGATTGGAGTATTCGATTATGGGTGATTTTAGTTCAAGCGAAACGCGCGGCCGTGTTCAGGAGATCACAATTAATCGACCTGAAGTAATGAATGCCTTGCATTGGAAAGCAAGCAAAGAGATCTCCGATCTTTTTGATGCATTCGTCGAAGACAGAGATCTCTGGGTCTCCATCATCACAGGTTCAGGAGAAAAAGCCTTTTGCGCTGGAAATGACTTGAAATTTCAAGCTGCTGGGGATGGACAAAGAAGACTTCCTCACGGCTTTTGCGGTATCACAGCTCGATTCGATAATACAAAGCCCGTCATCGCGGCTGTAAACGGCCTAGCCCTGGGTGGAGGATTCGAAATCGTCCTGGCCTGCGATATTGTCATTGCCTCTGAAACGGCTTTCTTTGCCCTACCCGAACCTCGAGTTGGTTTGGCAGCAGGAGCGGGAGGGATGCAACGACTCCCACGAGAAATTGGTTTAAAGCCCGCGCTCGGAATGATGTTAACCGGCCGAAGGGTCTCGGCTCAGGAGGGAAAAGAACTGGGATTCGTGAATGAAGTCGTCGCGCCTGGAGAAGTCATGGAAGCGGCAAGAGCCTGGGCCGATCAAATCCTTGAGTGCGGACCCTTGTCTGTTAGAGCAAGCAAAGAAGTTGCATACAAAAGCATGAGCATGGCTTCTTTAGAAGATTCCTTAAAAGCAGAGTATCCAACTATGAAAACCTTAAGGGCCAGCAAAGACTTCATTGAGGGACCGAAAGCATTTGCAGAAAAACGGGCACCGAATTGGCGAGGTGAATAGGTTCTCGAATATCTAACGTCCTTTAAAAATGGGATCTCGTTTTTCCCTAAAGGCTGCAACCGCTTCTCTAGCATCTTCAGTCTTTGATAAAACAGTCAGCGCTAATTCTTCATGTTGTCGTTGGCTTTCAAGGTCTGAATTGAGCCCAAGCTGAAGCGCCTTCTTGTTCACTCGTACAGCTTGTGGAGGAAAACTAGCAATGTTTTCTGCCAGCTCTTGCGTCACACTACCTAGTTCTGAAGCGGGAACTACACGATTGACGAGACCAATTTCTTTAGCTTCATGAGCATCGATCGTTCGGGAGGTCAGTAAAAGTTCTGTGGCTCGGCCCAGACCAATTAATCTCGGGAGAATATAAGTTGAACCCAATTCGGCAGACAGGCAAAGTTTCGCGAACGGTAACTGAAAACGAGCATTGTCAGAAGCTATTCTAATATCGCAGAGAAGAGTCATCGTACACCCTCCTCCAACAGCGACACCGTTGATGGAGGCAATTACTGGCTTTTGGATCGCGAAGGACTGGAACAATCGATCGGAGAGACTCGGTGCAGTGCCACTTGTCTCTCCATCGTCGCGCGCTTGCAAATCTGCGCCAGCACTAAACGCTCGACCTGCACCGGTCAATACTATAGACCGAACGGAATCGTCGTTATCCAAGTCTCGCAGGGCTGAGTGAAGCTGGTCAGCTAATTGAAAATCTATAGCATTTAACTTTTTAGGACGGTTAAGTATTACTGTTGCAACCTGGTTGGAAATTTCAACTAGTACAGATTCGTCAGACATCATGTTTTTCCTTTAAAAACAGAAACCTTTCTGCGACAAAGATTCAACTAAAATGGGGTATAACATTTTCGGAAAAAAGCCTCATGGAATGTTCTGTAAGGCGCGGATCCATCCCGCCGATCTGCATCCACATGATTTGATGTGTTACCGAGCTCGCTGCGGCAGAACTTTCGATTTCCCTGATAGCATCCTCGGGTGTACCTACGATCATCGGCGCTCCGTAAAAATGGAGTCCATTGGCTTCCATAAGTTTCTCAGGCTCTGGGAGAGGATCAAAACCGAAAAAACCACCCGGAGGAGGAGGTACATTCGCTTCGTCGAGTTTTCTAAGGTACGTGCTTAGTATGTCGTGAATATGAACAGCTGCATTTTGCCATGCCTGCTCTCGACTCTCGGCCAAATGAACCATCCGAAGGGTAGCCTTATGAAAATCATCAACATTATGGCCATATGCTTTTAGTCGCTCTTCGTAGTATTGAATAGCCTCAGGACTTCCTGCTCCCGCTAGGTGACAACCAAAACGTGCCGCTCTATCAATTGCGGGCGGGGCTAGAGCTGCTACCCAAATTGGTAATTGGTCAGACGTTGGCTTGGGTCGAAGAGATATCGGGTCGAATTTATAGCGTTTCCCGTCAAAACCAAATTCTTCGTTATTCCAGAGACCCTTTATGACCTCGAGCCCTTCCTGCAGCCGAGACGGCCGTTGGACGTGGGGTATCCCAAAAGCTTTGTATTCGTCTACGTAATACCCCTGCCCTACACCAAGTTGAAAGCGCCCGTCTGACAGAGCGTCCAGGGTAGAAGCCTGCTCCGCAACCTCGATGGGGTGCCGGAGAGGTAAGACCACAATATAAGTTCCAATTTGAATTCGACTAGTTCGAGCTGCTATAGCGGCGAGGACGGGAACCTGTTGAGAAAAATAGCCATCGCTGAAATGATGTTCAGCGGTCCAAACTCCGTTGTAGCC
>DKAI01000054.1:0-1390 GCA_002450755.1 Deltaproteobacteria bacterium UBA6930 | reverse complement strand
GACGGTATCAACCTCGGATTTCCGCCTGTCATGATGAGGTCAAATTTCATTTTAAATCCTTTTAACTTTCAAGTCTTGCCTTGAAATCCTCTCTTTCTCTCCCCCTAAACAGATTCGATGTCTCTCACTTCAAACCTCGAGGGGTTCACATATTAAAACAGGGATTTCTCTTTGAGTGCGAGTTTCATATTCTCCATACGGAGGATATGTTTCCACACAAGTTCTCCAAAGACTCGGCCGTTCATCTGGATGGGCAACTCGTGCTCGATATTTCTTCTCGCTACCGCGATGACTGATTTTGACGACTGGGCTCTTTAGAATATTCCAATACCAAGAAGGATTTTTTGGTGTTCCCCCTACAGACGCCACAAGAAGGACTCCCCCATTAAACGGCACGTACATGAGAGGAGCGAATCGAGTTTTTCCAGTTTTTGCGCCAACCGTTTCCAAAAAACAAATATCGTCACCCCCCACTGTATTCGACAACCTGCTCCCACTAACCTTATAGAGTAACGTCTGTATTATTCCGAAAATTCGAATGAACCATCGCTTAGGTGGAGCTGCGTAACTCATAGGTTTTCCTCTACTGATATAAGTTCAGGTTTAATCTTAAAAGACGTCAGCGGCGATGTCTTCAATTTCAGCAAGGATCTCTTTTTCATCTTTACCCATAAGCCACAAAATTGTGTTGTCACCCCCGGCCTTTGCGACCTCCTTTAATTCACTCTTCGTTCGAAACATTCCAGGCGGTGCAAACAGGGACATATCCAGGGCTTCTGGATCCCTTCCAGCTTCTATGGCGTGTCCCGAAATCGCAGCCTTTCCATCAGCAAGGTCTTGCGGATCAGTCAAAAAAGGCAACCATCCATCGCCCCATTGACCTACTCGTTTTAACGCGCGTTCATTATCCACGCTAGCCAGAAGCACCGGAGGTCCCTTAGGCTGCGAAGGTGTTGGACGACAAACAACCTTGGGAAAATCGTAGTAGTGACCGTGATGTTCGACGAACTCGCCACTCCAAAGCAAGCGCATGACATGGATAGCTTCCTTAACTTGTGTCCAACGATGAGGAAAATCCCCTCCGAGTAGAGTGCAAGCAACTTCATTCCAACCGGCACCTATTCCGTAAAGAAACCTCCCACCCGAGTAATGATCAAGAGTCGCAATTTCTTTAGCAGCTACTAGGGGATTTCTCTCTGGGGTAAGAGCTATTCCTGTGCCGAGCTTAATCGTCGAAGTAACTCCAGAGGCGCGCGCTAATCCCACAAAAGGATCTGCCATTTTGTATAAAAAATCGGGTAAAGGATTATTTGGTGTCGCCGCTGGGCATTGCTGTTCAAATGGACCCTGCGGGAAGACGGCGTGCTCAGGCAACCAATAGGAGGCAAAC
>DKAI01000138.1 GCA_002450755.1 Deltaproteobacteria bacterium UBA6930 | reverse complement strand
GTTTGCCGTCATTTGTGGAGAAAAATTCGGTGGACAACTCGGACTCCTATCGCTGATTAAGGATCATTCTAACCTTCACGAATTCCTCTCGCTCAATGAGTGAGCCTTCGGGAACATAAATTGTAGTGTCGTGCAATCAGTGATTCCCGGCTCCTCAAATTCCATTCCGGAAGCAGTCAAATCTGCGTCATAGGTCGGAATTTGGACCATCCGAATTTTAACACACGGTTTACGAACCAAGGTAGCGGAAGAACGGAGCAAGCAGATGTGGCAAGGCCTATGCTCCTACGCAGCCTTGATTAAGCGCTACAACCTTTGATCACGAAGCTTCCTCAGCGTCAGTTTCCATTTAAGTCTTCTTAGTTCAATTCCAAATTTTTAAAAAGTTTAGATGTGGGGACTGTTCTAGTGAGACTTTGCGTCAGATTCATTTTTGAAAACAAACCCAGATGGAGTCCTGGTATCCCCGGTAACTTCTAAGTCTGTGGAAAGTAGTGCTCCGCAATTTGAGCAGAATCTTTCGGCGAAGATAACGGGTTTATCTTCTCGGGCTCTAACAAATTGCCCGCTTCCTTCGAAGACGTCTACTAGTGCATTGCGTTGTGGCTCGATAGTTGACTTCCAAGGGGTAGCAATTGGAGAGATAGGAGTTTGGCAGTTGGAACAAACCCAATGTTTCTCTAACGGAACTGCTCCAAATTGGCCAGACAATGAGTTGTTCGTTTTAAGGGAAACTTTCTTGGTACTAACTCGATTCGATCTGACTTCATCTCGCTTTCGCCAGGTTCCGTCATGGTCAATCCCACCCCCTTCGTTGAATTGCGCTCCGTAGATTTTTTCGGCGACTTCCTGAGTAACTCTTCCTTCAAGCACATCTTTATGGACAAAGTCCGGCGGGCGAAGGAAGGGGTCGCCTAAACCACCTCCACCGCAACTTTTCCCGAAATATACTTCGTCGTTTCGGAAAGGTATATTGCTCCCCTTTCCTGGCATCGGATCCAGTTTTCCGTCGACTTGATCGGCGCTAGTGGGAATCTTTCCTTCTTCTATAAGGCTGCGAATATTGCTGCCTCG
Organism: Deltaproteobacteria bacterium UBA6930; assembly: GCA_002450755.1. GTDB lineage: Bacteria > Myxococcota_A > UBA9160 > UBA9160 > UBA6930 > UBA6930. The sequence goes on along the minus strand of DKAI01000138.1, from coordinate 12,408 downwards.
AATTAGATGATTGAAACCGGCGCCACCGGGGAAACCCCCTCCGTAACCACGACCAGGTAGTTCGCAACAACTTTGGAAGCTGAAGCAACTATGATCTCCTCCTCCCCATAGAATCCAGGACGAGTCAAGACCTTGTCCACCTCGTCTTTGGCCAGGTCCACCTGAATTTACATTGAGTCGACGCCATAGGATTAGTACAGGCTCGCTCAGTTCATGAGTCTCAATATCGGGAAAGCCAATACTAAGAGTGGATTGATAGCCGTATACATCCTGACCGTCAGCCACAGTTTGCGCAGGTCCTCCGATAGCAACTGCAAGGTCCATAGGAAAGAAAACGGATAAATTGCCTTCACGATTCGTTCCAAACCAAGCAGTACCTGTGCTTGCACTCGAGGCTTGTCCGGCAGCTCGACTACGAAGAAGGCTAGAGTCACTCGCGGAGCAGGCATCTGAAATAAGCGTAGAGACCATTCGCGCAATTTTCGCACCAGTCTCCATATGAGCATTACTCACCGGAGCCGGATTTACTGGGTTTACGATTGTGCCAGGCTCACCACGATCGATATTGATACAACGCCAGATTCCCTCGTTAAAAGGGATGTCATAGGCAAGCATGACAAGAATGGGTGAAATTGTGTTGCCCTCGATACCACCTTGTGCACCATTTATAAAGCAGGGTACTTGCTCTCTGCCGCTAAAACGGAAATTCAAGGTTCCATTCTCCGCACGCATTTCAGCAAAAAGCTCGTAAAGCTCTGGCGTTCCTCGACCGTCATACTCGACCCATTCGTGAGTCGAAGACACACCGGAGGGCAGTTCTGATATTCGAGCTCTCAATGCCTGTTCGCTTAGGTTCATGTTATGCGCACTAATGGTTTCCAGGGTCTCGACACCATATTCATCAGCTAAGGCCAAGACTCGTTCGCCGCCAGCCCGGCACGCTGCGATAAGGCTTCTGACGTCGTTTACAAAAGGAACCGGTGCTCTGAAGTTCAGCCCAACGAACCTTTCCCATTCTGGATCTATGATTCCGTTTTTGGCGATTCGTGTAAGGGGAAATCGAACCGCTTCTTCGAAGCAGTCGTATGCTGTGGGTGCCATACCACCAAGAGAGGCTCCTCCTACATCTATGAGGTGCGCGTTGGCAAAGGTCCAGCCGATTAGATCTTTGTCTAGAAAGATCGGCATGATGATTCCCACGTCGGCCTGATGGAGAGCACCATTCGTGTGTGGATCGTTGCAGATGTAAGCATCTCCAGGCTCGATTTCGTCTCCGCGTTGCTCAACGAGAGCTTCGACTGCAATTCTGGAGCTGGCAAGATGAAGAAGTATGTAGCCTGCAGACCCTATCTGTTCACCCGCCCGGTTAAAAACTATTGTTGAAAAATCCTTAGCTTCTGTGAGAGCTGGGGACCCAGATGTCCTCACGAGTACCAATGCCATCTCTTCTGCGATGTTGTCATATGCGCATCGCACCACTTCTGCCGTAATAGGGTCTGGAGGCGCACCAGCTGCGGTTTGTTTGCCGTCATTTGTGGAGAAAACTTCGATGGACATCTCGGACTCCTATCGCTGGCCAAGTGTTATTCTAAAGTTCATGAATTCGTCTCGTTCGATACGCGAGCCTTCGGGTACATAGATTGTAGTATCGCGTACATCAATGATTCCCGGTCCCTCAAATCCCATTCCGGGAGCAGTCAAGTCTGCATCGAATGTTGGGATTTCAGTCCACTCGAGTGTCGTAGGCACAAAGATTTGTCTCGAACCTGTTAAAGCAGCAGATGCATCTCGAGGACTGACTGGAAGAGCGCGGATGGTAGGTTTGGGGCGTTCTGCCACACCCATGATGGAATAGTTAATTAGTTGGAGTGGGGCCTCTCTCCAAGCGGTTCCTTCGCCGAATTCTCTCTCGTAAAAAGTGTCAAACTTTTCTCTTAATCCCTCGCTAGTAAGATCGCTAGGCTCAATGGCCATATAGTTATCATTCAGTTGACCGCCGTAGCGGAAGCTCGCGCCGTGAATGAGACGAATAGGGACGTTGCTAAAGCCTGCTTTTGCAATCGCCCCGCGTACGCGCTCTTCGAGTTCGTCTCTCTGAGAGACAGCGTCGTCGGCACCGTCACGTTTTTCAATAGTCCACCCTAGGGTCACGGATTCTCGTCGAACATAATCGGCTTCTAGGAGTCCATAGGCAGAGAAGGCAGAGCTTTGCCCTGGAATGACCACCGATGGGCTCCCGACGTCCCTAGCGATATCAGATGCAAAAAGAGGTAGCGCGCCGCCATAGGCGACAAAAGTCGCTGTGCGGACGTCATAGCCTCGCTTGATTGATACCTCTCGTAAAGCGTTAGCCATGTTGACCACCGCAAGCGTATAGGCGCCGGCGGCAGCACGTGGGGCATCCCAGCCTAAAGGGTCGCCAAGAATTTTCTTGATAGCTTCAGATGAGCTTTTCGCGTCTAGCTGTACTCGACCTCCTAAGTAATTGCCCGGGTCAATAAAGCCCATTGTAACCATGCAGTCCGTTACGGTTGGTTGAGTTCCACCTTGGCCATAGCACACGGGTCCTGGGATAGAGCCGGCGCTACCTGGCCCAACTTTAGGAACTCCGCGGGCATCTAGAGTGACGAGACTTCCTCCTCCTGCTCCAATGGATACGATATCCAGTAGAGAAAGCCCTGTTTCAAAGGCTCCAATCTTGCATCTTTGAGCCACAGTAGGCATCTCTCCGTTTATCATCGTTGTGTCGAAGCTCGTGCCCCCCATATCACCGCACAGTACTTGTTCAGTCTTGTAGCGCTTCGCTAATGCCGCGGATCCAATTGCGCCTCCAGCCGGCCCCGAGCTGTATAGTTGGATGGGGAAGCTATTCACCTCGTCTTCAGATAGAACACCGCCGAGTCCGTTAAAGAATTCCACTTCTCTCTGGTAACCTTTGTCTCTAAGAGCGCCGACTACAGTATCGACAAAGTTTTTTACAGGAGGCTGGACGTAACAGTTTAATACCGCCGTAATCCATCGATCGAACTCACGGAATACAGAGGAGATCGATACCGAAGTAGATATGAAAAGTTCGGGGGCAACTTCTCGTACCCAACTTTCCGCTTTCCGTTCGTGAATATCGTTCGAGGGGCTCCATAAAAAACAAATCGCTATGGCTTCTGCTCCCTTTTTGACCAGAGATCTGACGGCATTTTGAACGTCTTCTTTATCAATCTGGGCGACGATGTTTCCCTCTGAGTCAATTCTTTCTGAAATTTCAGCAATCAATTCTCGGGACACGACGCGAGGTAAATTAGGTTGATTGTGATCATCGGGGTTATTCGAGCGATTTCCACGGCCCATATAGAGGACGTCGGTAAATCCCTTTGTGACGAGTACGCCGACCTTGCAACCTTTGAGTTCTGTGATCGCGTTTGTGACAATTGTATTGCCGTTTACGAAAGCAGTGGTGTGGTCTCGAAGGAGATCTTCTGTAGAAAGGCCGAATTGGTCTGCCGCCTGGGCCACCGTATCCAAGATTCCTTCGCTGTACTGTCCGTGCGTAGTCAGAGCTTTTGCTCGAACCATGCGTTCGTTACGAACAGCGATGAGATCGGTATGGGTTCCTCCGACATCGATTCCGATGCGAATGGGTTCCTGGTCTTCCATTTGTTCTCCACTTAGTCTTTCGGTTGGGATCTTATCGAAATAATCCGGAAAGGTCTTTTTTAAGAACCTTCCTAGACAGTTCTTTAATCATCAAATATTGCTACCGCTCGCGTAAAGCCCGCCGATGCAGCGCGTATTTTGAATGGGAAGCAGGCGATAGTGAAGCCGTTCGGTGGGAGGGCTTCGAGATTATGTAGTTTTTCCAAGTGGCAATATCCGATTTGCATGCCTGCTCGATGTCCTTCCCAAATTAGATCGGCATTTTTTGACTCTGCAAACTTATCCTTTGTGTGAACGAAGGGAGCATCCCAACTCCATGCGTCTGTCCCTGTGACTTTTACTCCCCGTTCAAGAAGGTAAAGGGTGGCATCTTTGCCCATGCCGCAGCCAGCACTAACGTAATCGTCTTGCCCGTAAGCACTTCCAGCACGAGTGTTGACCACGACTATCTCCATGGGTTTCAATTCATGTCCAATTCTCTTGAGCTCATTCTCGACGTCGTCTGGAGTGACGACATAACCGTCTTCAAGTTTCGTGAAGTCTAACTTTACACCCGGGTTGAAACACCATTCCAGAGGGACCTCGTCAATTGTGATGGCACGCTCACCGTTGTTCATGGTCGAATGGAAGTGGTATGGCGCATCGAGGTGGGTGCCATTGTGTGTGAGAAGGTGAATCCATTCGACTGCCCAGCCTTCACCGCCTGGGAGCTCTTCTTTCTCTAAGCCAGGGAAAAAGCTCCGTACGTCGTCAGCGGTGTCTTCGTGATTTAAGTACTGGATCTTTGGTCCATAGCCCGGAGGATCTGAAGCGATATCATTTTCAAGGAAAACGGATAGATCTACGAAACGGCGTGGCATCTTTTCTCCATAGGTTTGGTTCTAATCTTATCTCGGCTGGGCTAGGAATGAATGTCCGTCTCTTAAAAAGGCACCTTTGCAAAGACGCTAGAGCGAACTATTGCCTTGCAGGTCGGGTGGTGACTTTTATCCGACCTGGGCATCGGTTTGAGATAAGATCTCCAGATAATAGAGCCTCAGTGATGTCTGAGAGATTGTATTTTAACTTATTGAAATGGAAGGCGTTTTGTGATTTCTTTTGGAAGCTTGGTGATCAACGATTCACTTGAGCGTGGTAAGGGGCTTGAAAGCTTTCAGGCTCGCATTCGTCGCTTGGAGGGACTCGGTTTCGATTCGATCGCGATGCCGGATAGCCAGTCGCTTTGGCCTGAAATGTATATTCAACTTTCGGTGGCGGCCCTTGCGACGGAACGAGTGGCTCTCTGGCCAGCAGTGACAAATCCTCTCACAAGACATCCTGCAGTCGCCGCTTCTGCGATTGCAACTGTTGAACAGCTCGCTCCAGGCCGAGTGTGGTTTAACCTAGGCTCCGGTGACAGCGCGGTTTATAACCTGGGCCTAAAAGGCGCCGGACTTGAAACTCTACGTTCTCACGTGCGAGCGATTCGGGATCTTTTCTCAGAAGGTGTGGCTGCGTTTTCTGGGGAGGAAATTCGCCTGAAGTGGCCTTCCCGAAAAATCCCCATTTATGTGACAGCCGAGGGCCCAAAAACTCTTCAAATGGCGGGAGAGTTCGCCGATGGGGTTCTTGTGGGTACGGGTCTGCAGCCCGATTTGGTGAAAGACGCTTTAGAGAATGTTGCAATTGGGGCTGAAAGGGCTGGCCGTGATCCTGAGGAAATTGATGTGTGGTGGTTCGTAAAGTGGAACCTAGACGACGATCGAAGTCGAGCTGTGCATGAGGCTCGAATGACATTAACGGCGAGTGCGAACCATGCCTTTCGTTTTAGCCTTGAAGGAAAACGTATTCCAGAAGAATACAAAGGACCTATCATGGAGCTTCAAAGAAGATACGTCTTTTCTGAACACGAGAGTGTGGGGGAGCATAAGACGAATGCTCAGATCGTCGAAGAGCTTGGTTTGACCCAGTACTTGGCAGACCGTTTTACTTTGTGCGGCCCACCTTCTCTTTTTCGCCGACGACTTGAAGAGCTGTATGAGGCCGGAGCGAAGAAGGTTCTGATGGCATACTTTGGAGAAACAGATCGAGAAGGCAAACACGAAAGGTTTGCTACAGAGGTCATGAACGCCTTTCGGTAAATAGAAACGTTTAGAAGGGGGATTTAATGGATTTCGGCGTCTGCGTCGCAACTAAAATTGACGACATCGGATACATCCGCTTTGCGGAGAATTTGGGATACACCCACGCTTGGGTGGCAGACAGTCAAATGATTTGGTCCGACTGCTACGCGGTTCTAGCACTTGCCGCACAGCAGACCGAAAAAATTCAACTCGGTACGGGGGTATCTGTAGCAGGCACTCGCAATGCACCCGTAACGGCTCACAGCATTGCGACGATTAATCGACTAGCACCCGGTAGAACGTTTCTCGGTATGGGGACGGGCAATACCGCCATGCGTTTGATGGGACATCGGCCAGTAAGGCTTGGCGAGTTTGCAGACGAACTTCGAGCGATTAAGGGTCTTCTTGACGGTGAAATGGTCGAATACCCCTGGAGAGGAGAACGCACACTCGTTGAATTTCAAATGCCGGACATGGGCTTTATCGACATAGAGAATCCGATTCCAATTTACGTCTCTGGTTTTGGACCAAAGACGCAGGCTCTCGCAGGGGAGGTTGGTGATGGCGTCGTGCTTTCCATTCCCCCAGACAAGGCTCAAATGGAAAGGGCGATGACTAATGTCGGTCGAGGAGCCGCGCGAAACAACAAGAGCCTCGATCGCGATAAGTATTTGACTTGTTCCCTCACGATGGCTGCCTTGCTCGATCCTGGGGAGACGGTGGATTCGGAACGGATTCGACGCGAGGTTGGACCGTTTGCCATTTCCTCGCTCCACTATGTATACGATCGGGTTCGACAACTCGGAGGGAAGCCTCCTCCTCGTTACGCGGGCATCTGGGACAAATATGTAGAGCTCGTGGAAGCTGTTCCAGAGGATCGGAGGCACTTCCGTATTCACGGCGGACACTGCACCTTCATGCTTCCTGAAGAGCAAGAGCTACTTACTTCTGACCTGATTGAGGCGACATGTCTTGTTGGTCGACCAGAAGAGATTATTGAGCAAGTTCAGTTACTTGATGCCACAGGTCTACAGCAGATTATGCTCCTCCCAAGCCTTGAAACGCAGTACCCGTTTCTCCAACGGTTTAGCGAACAAGTCATGAGTCGCCTCTAGATTGAAAAGGCTCCAACCTTTTCCGAGGATTCGTTAAAGAATTAAAACGAACGTTTGAATTAAATTTCTATCCGTGCTACCGAGTCCTCCTGTAGGTGAACAATTAACCAGGGGCTCGGCCATGAAAAAAAGCCAAGATCAATATGCCATCCCAAGCAAAGATTCAAAGCTGGAAATACCAAACGAATTTTTGACCACGTTCCGGTGGGAATACAGCGATAGTCGAGACAGTCTCAAGAATCTCTACAGTAAAGCGAAGAACCTTCAGTGGGATGCAGAAAAACGAATAGACTGGTCTTTGGATCTTGATCCCGAAAATCCAATGGAACTCCCAGATATCGTTCTTCCGCTCTTTGGATCTCCCGTTTGGCAGAAGATGACGGACGCGGAAAAGACGCGGTATCGAGTACATCAACAAGCCTGGCAGAACTCTCAGTTTCTTCACGGAGAGCAGGGTGCGCTTATCTGTACCGCCAAGATTGTTCAGCAAGTGCCCCACATGGATGCAAAGTACTATGCCGCAACCCAAGTGGTAGATGAGGCCAGGCACGTTGAAGCTTATTCGCGTCTGCTTCATGAAAAATTTGATCTCGCCTATCCGATCACGTCACCTCTTGAGGCTCTGCTTGAAAATATTATCTCGGACTCACGATGGGATATGACCTACCTCGGGATGCAAATTCTTGTTGAAGGTCTCGCTCTAGCGGCCTTCCAGGGTATTCGCGACATGGCGAAGAACAGCTTGGGTTCCCAAGTAAATGCCTACGTGATGCAAGACGAGGCTCGACACGTCGCTTTTGGGCGAATGGCCTTGCGCGATTATTACCCGCAGCTGTCGGATAAGGAACGAGACGAGCGAGAAGAGTTTGCCGTTGAGGCTTGTTACCTCATGCGTGACCGCTTTCTTGCGAAGGAAATGTGGGAGAATCTCGGGCTGCCTGTGGAGGAGTGCACAGAGTGGGTGGATAAGTCGGAACCCATGAAACTTTTCCGAGCTTCATTGTTTAGTCGAATTGTGCCGACGATTAAGGAGATTGGTCTCTGGGGGCCAAGAATCCAGAAAGCCTACGTGGATATGGGGATCTTGGAATTTGCAAAGATCGATTATGAGGCAGTGGCCGAAAACGACGAGAAGGTTGCCGAAGCATTTGATGCAGGAGCCCCTCCTCCGTCCAAAAGCTTTGAAGAAGTGGCTCTTGGATTTATGCAGAGTCTTCAAGGCAAAAATTAGGTATTGAGAACTTGTTGAAATAAACGAGTGACCGAGAAACGTAAGAACATGAAAGGATAAAACTGATGACATTAAAGTCGAAATTAGATCGCATTCGCTTAGGAGGGGAAAAAAGATTGCCGGCTGAAGCGCTCGCCGTAATGAAGGCCGAAACAGAGGCGCAACGGGAAGCGGAGATAACGAAAAATATTCTGAAAGTCGGAGAAACGCTCCCGTCTTTTAGCCTTGAAAACCATCGGGGCGAAACGGTAGAGAGTTCAGATCTCCTTTCTAGAGGGCCCATCATGTTAACCGTATATCGGGGGCTTTGGTGACCCTACTGCAACGCAGAGCTGGAAGCTCTGCAGGGAATTAACGAAACTATTTCTGACGCGGGGGCAACCTTGGTCGCGCTTTCTCCATCTACACGTAAGTATGCGGCAGCAATGGCGGAAAAAGGGAAGATTACTTTTGATATCCTTTGTGACCCGGGCAATTCATATGCTGAAAAGTTGGGATTGTCTTTTGTCCTTCCACCCAGGCTTAGCGAGGTTTATTCGGGCCTTGGGATTGACCTGCCGAAATTTAATGGCGATGCCAGCTGGACGTTGCCCATTCCGGCGCGCTTTGTGATCGATAAGCAAGGATCAGTTCGGTATGTCGAAGCTGACGTGGATTACACCGTACGCCCCGAGCCGGAAGAGACCCTCGCAGCCTTGAAAACGATCGGGTAGGTCAACGGAAATCATGCGACGTTTCCGAATCCCCTTGGCCGTGCTCGCAGTCATGACGTTGGCGGGTCTGGGCAGTCAGCTTGTCCTGAGTCCAAAAAGAACCCAAATGAATATCGTGATTGAAGAAGGGGTGGCGTACGACGTAAATACCGGTAGTCCGGCGAACGGAATACGTGAGTTGTTTCATCACAACGGCCTGCTTCAAGTCAGAGGAGAGTACGTAGAGGGTAGACAAGAAGGCTTGTGGCAAATTTTTTACGGGAACGGAAATTTAAAAGAAAGTGGCCACTTTGAAAACGGGGAGCAAGTAGGTCAATGGAAATTTTTTCACAAGGACGGAAGTCTAAAAGAGCAAAAGAACTACAGAGAACGGAAACCAATAGAGAGCTCTTCAACCGAACCTCTAACAGCTGCAAAATATTTCTTTAGGAAAGCATCATGAAGTTAGAAGGATCCTGCCACTGCGGGAAAGTGGAGTTCAGTCTTACCTCACCGCATCCTTACCCTTTTAATATTTGTTACTGCGGGATTTGTCGAAAAACTGCGGGCAGCGGAGGGTTCGGAATCAATCTCGGGGGAGAAGCAAAGAGTCTCGTTGTTGTGGGTGAAGAATTCATTCGTGTTTACAGAGCTCTGGTCCAGTCAGATGGTGGAACCGAAGAGGAGAGTCCTTGCGAAAGGCGATTTTGTGGCTCCTGTGGGAGTCCTCTCTGGATCTGGGATCCTCGTTGGCCAGAGTTGATCCATCCATTTGCGTCAGCGATTGACACTGCTTTGCCAAAACCCCCGGAACGAACCCATCTTATGTTGGGGTCGAAGCCTGACTGGGTGGACGCCTACAACCGAGGTGATGATGATCGAAGCTTTGAAGAGTACCCGGAAGAATCAATTGCTCAGTGGCATGAGCGATTGAAACTCTCGAAGTAATACGAGCAAGGAAGACAAGGTCGTTATGGCAGATACTAAAACGCGAATTTTGGACAGTGCCGAGGTCCTTTTTGCAGAACGAGGAGTCGAGGCCACTTCGCTCCGGGCTGTTACGACCAATGCGGAGTCGAATCTTGCTGCTGTTCATTATCACTTTGGTTCTAAAGAGGCCTTGATCGCGGCGGTTGTCGGACGACGTTTAAGACCAGTCAACGAAGAGCGGCTTCGAGAGCTTAAGAAGTTGAACGAGAAGAGTTCAAAGCCTGCCTCCTTGGAAGAACTTCTCGAAGCCTATTTCAAGCCTGCCATTTCGACACTGGACAATAGTGAGCAGGGGTCTTTGTTGGCAAAAATGATGTCACGTCTTTTTTGGGAGTCTGGTGGAGAGACCCGACAGCTTATTGTGGAACAGTTTAGTGAAGTTTGGGAGGGCTTTATTCGCGCCTTGCGAAAGGCGTTGCCGGAGTTGTCGACGCGACAGGTCATCTCTCGGTTTCATTTCGGTATCGGAGTGTTGATTCATGCGCTTTCGCAACGAGGATATGAAGAGGATCCCAAGATGCCTTCGATCCTGGAGAAAGATCCAGAGAGACAACTGGCGGTACTCGTTGCCTTTGTTGCGGCGGGCTTCCGCGCGCAAGTGCCGGAGAGGAAGAAGTGAGTTCTGAGGGCCATGAAAGTTCGAAGGGAGAAAGGCGCGAGACGCTTAACAGGAGGAAGTTATTCCAGCGCCTCACGACCCGTACTCTTGCTCTTGGGGTAGTCGGTCTCGCCTTTTCTCTTGTCTTTCTTCTGCTTTGGACGCGTCCGACTGTTTCAGCCAAAACCCCTGAAATACTGCCTCCGTTGGTTCAAGTGACTTCGGTTACCCTTGAACCAAGCCAGTTTCTCGTCTCAGCGCAAGGCAACGTCGAGCCAAAGAGAGAGAGTGACTTAGCGACAGAAATTGCCGGACGCATTAGCGAGCGCTCTCCGAATCTGGTTCGTGGGGGTTTTTTTGCAAAAGGTGACATTTTGGCACGTATCGACGACAGCGATTATCAGGTGGTTGTCGATCAGCTCGAAGCGTCTCTGGCTCTCCGTGAATCGGAAAGAAAACTTGCTGAAAGAAACTTGAACCGTCGCAAAGCTCTGGCTGATAAGGGCGTAGCGAGTATTGCCGAACTGGACACGAGCGAAAATCAGTTGCAGGTGACGGAGGCGGGAGTAAGAGAAATTGAGGCTCAATTAAAGAGAGCACGCTTGGACTTAGATCGAACGAAGGTAGTCGCTCCTTTTTCGGGTAGAGTGCGTGACGTTCACATTGAGGTAGGAGAATTCGTCGGTAGGGGAGCGTCGATCGCTCTCGTTTATGGAACGAAGACTGCCGAGATTCGACTGCCAATTAGCGACCAGGACCTCGCGTATCTTCCCTTTTCCCTAGGGTATGTTTATGACTCTTCGGGTGGAACGCCAGTCGAAGTGCTTCTGTCTGCACAAATCGCCGGAAAGACGGTGGTGAGGACAGCAACAGTAGACCGAGTCGAGGGCGAGATCGATCGGCGTTCTCGAATGATTGCTGTGGTTGCAAGTTTGACTGATCCCTATGCAAGAACGTCTCGTGGACTTTCCGCGTTTGCCCCGGGTCTCTTTGTTGAAGGGCAGATCAAGGGAAAAGAGCTTCCCGCCGTATCACGACTTCCTCGCGAAGCCCTTCGAGGGGAAGATCAAGTGCTTGTCCTAGGCAACGATGAAAGGCTGCATCTCCGAAAAGTGACTGTGGCACGTATCGATCGCGACGAGGTGCTCATCGAAAAAGGTCTCTTTGCGGGCGAACGCGTCTGCGTGTCTGTCCTTGAAGCCTTCACGGACAAAATGCAAGTAAGGGTGTCGGCTTTAAAAGGTAAGCAATGAACGGGATTATTGACTGGTTCGCGCGGAATCACGTTGCGGCCAACTTCCTCATGATTGGAGTAGTGGCAGCTGGTCTCCTTACGTTACCGGGAATGCGTCAGGAAGTCTTTCCCGAGATTACGACCGATGTCATCAAAGCAACGGTGCTCTATCCCGGCGCTGCTCCAGAAGAAGTAGAAGAGGGAGTGTCGGTTCGCATTGAAGAGGCTCTCGTGGGAGTAGACGGGATTAAACGAGTCCGGTCGACCTCCAGTGAAGGTTTGAGCACGGTCGCGGCGGAACTTTATGAAGATGCCGATGTGCGAACGGTATTAGACACGGTGAAGAGCAGAATTGACGCCATCGACACCTTTCCGGTCTCCGCAGAAGAACCCCTTGTTAAAGAACTCGTGATTCGGCATCAGGTCCTAAATATCGCCATTTCGGGGCCTGCGGATGAAAAATCTTTAAAATCCTTAGCCCAGCGCATCCGGGATGACCTTGCATCTCTTCCCAACATTACTCACGTGGAATTGTCGGCTTCTCGTGCCTACGAAGTAAGCATTGAAATCTCCGAAGTCGATCTCGAAAGGTACGGTCTTACTTTCGATGAAGTGGTCGAGGCGGTGCGTTCGCACTCGCGGGATGTGCCGGGAGGTTCGATAAAGACGAATGCAGGCGAAATCCTTTTACGCAGTAAGGGACAGGCCTATGAAGGGGAGGAGTTTTCTCGCATTCCCATTCGTTCCAAGGATGGTTGGCGGCTCACGGTCGGCGATGTGGCGAACGTCGTGGAC
>DKAI01000137.1 GCA_002450755.1 Deltaproteobacteria bacterium UBA6930 | reverse complement strand
TCAATCGTTTGATTAATCGATTTAGGATATTAATTAAATATAGTTCTATTGTTTCTAGAAGATTTGTAGGTAAATATAAATCTTGTGATTCCTCAAAGTAGGAAGTTTTTGAGATGGCAGGTTTGACTTCTTTTGTACTTCCATGCGCTAGATCTATGAGCGCTTGCGAAGATTTCCCGAGTCGTCTTAATGCCGAAGATTTAGAGACTTTTCTTAGATCGTTAAATACTTGAAATCCAAAAAGAGTTAATCGGTCTGCCAGCTCATGGTTTAAGTCAGCTAACTCAAAAGGTATATTTTTTAATGCATTTGCATCATGTCCGGGATTTATGACACGTGTTGTAAAGGATTGGGTTTGGGCTAGTTCTCGTGCAAGAATTAGACTGGCTGACCGACTACCAGCGATGGTTACAAATGAAGGGACACGAAGTTCTTGTGATCTTTCTTTAATTTCGTTTGCGAGACAAATTTCATTTTTGAAAAAGTTTTGACAGTTTGACACATCCATGAAAACAGAAGCTTCCGACGCAAAGCAACTGCTAGATGGTGGCGCCAACTCGGAATAGGGAGAAAATCCTAAGGATACATCAAGAAGAGTTCTTTTCGCCGAACGCAGTTCTTCTTCATAAACTTTGTGAACTAATAGAGAAGGGTAGAGAAATAATGCCTGCTCCAGTGTATGCGATGATCGTACACCTAGATTATAGGCTCGAGGTGAGATGGCAATAATTTCTTCCTGGAAACTATTCGATGAGATGACTACGAATTCTTTATTTTCTAGATCTGGATGATTACGTACTGTTGCAGCTAAAGGAAGTTGAGGGATCAGAAGACAAGCTATGCGCACGATGTATCCAGGTCAATCTATGTATGTTTTTATTTTCCCGTTCCTGCTTTCCCAAGACAGATTGGGTTGGCTCGGATGTAACTTATGTCGATAATGAGAAATCTTTCCTCTCAGTCCGATAAATGAAACCGGGTCCTCCTCGAATATGGGCTGTGAGTCCGTTAAGTGGAAAGCAAAATCGGCAAAAGAGCCTACGATACGACCCTCACTTAAAATAATTACGGCTGAATTGCTTTGTGTAGTTCTTATTCGCAAGCGTGACCAAATCGAGGGGTTGTTCATCATAGCGAGATCATTCTTTCGGTGTTTTGATCTAGATTCTTGCGAGACCAAGTCGATAAAAATTGATCTCAAGTTGTCTGCATCGAGCAGATACTCAGCAGCTATTAAAGCTCTTTTGCAATCGGGTGCTCTTGTCCATAGTATCTGGTTTAAGTTGATACCATTTGCAGCTGCTGACCGTGGATCAAAGGCATCGCTGATTTCGACCCACGCGGCCCACTCGTTGTTAGAGGTGGCTCTGGCCAAAGCTTTTAAAGCTAGAGATGTTCGCCCTGTTGAAGCACTTCCTGAGATTTCCGAAAGGGTTTTTCTTGGGAACTGTCTTTCGAACTCGCTTTTGATTCCGTTAGGAGCTGATCTGGTAGATGCCGAGCTTGCATCGCCAAAGAAATCTATGGCCGATTGAATATTTGGGGGCAACTCATGAGCTTTTTTGATCTCGTGGGATCCTAGACCACTGAGGGCGATGTCCAGGAGTTCTGTTTTTGTGACCTTGTTTAGGGCTAATTGGCGATTGGGTGAGGTTGTTGTACACCGAGCTCTATTTTTCGGGGAGCTAGAGGGCATAGATATACTTTCGTCTTTTATTCGCCTCTTGTCAAGAGCCTAATCGAGTTCACTTAGACGGGTCTTTGATTCTAACTTTACGCGGGCGAGCAGAGCGCATAGTTTTGGAATGGCTGAGTTATTCACCGCACGCTTCAAAGTTGCCAATTTGTTCGTTTGCTCGGAGAACAAAAGTTCCCGATATTCGATAGGACGAGTTAGTCTATACAAATGCAACTCCTACACACTATGTTACGCGTTAAGGATCTCGACGAATCGATCAAGTTTTATACTGAGCATCTTGGAATGAAGTTGTTGCGCAAAGAGGATTTCCCCGGTGGTGAATTTACTCTTGCCTTTGTTGGTTATGGGGACGAGAAGTCACATACTGTGCTCGAATTTACGCATAACTGGGGCCAGTCGGACTATGACCTAGGTGATGCCTATGGGCATATCGCTATTGGTTGTGACGATATCTATGGGACATGTGAAACTCTTCGTTCAAACGGTGTCGAGATTAAACGAGAGCCAGGGCCAATGATGCACGGAACGACAGTTATTGCATTCGTAAAGGACCCCAGCGGTTATATGGTTGAATTAATTCAGAAGTAATTCGCAAGTTTATTTTTATTCAACTAGATCAGAGAGTTAGGACGGTGAGAAATCTCATCCTCGATATTTTCTCGTTTTTAGTTTTTCTCCACCGCTAAAACGCCAGCTCTGCGCGTAATAGCTGCGGGAGCTAAGAAGTCCCCTTTTTGGGCTCACAGATAGCAATGAGAATAACAGGTGAAGCGCTTCGGAAAACCTTTTCTTGCATGGTGCTAGTGATGGCGGGGTTTGTCATCTGGCAAGAAGCAGGACTATTATCCGCTTTGGTTCTTATGAGCTTTGTGTTTTCAGTCCTGCTTTGGAAAAGTTATACAGGAAGATGGTCCCGAGGAAAGACAAGACGTCCCAAAGTACGCGGTTCGGTATTTTTTTATTAGGGCATCCACGGGGACACGATTCACGGGTAACTAGGGCAAAATTCTTACTACCCCATCAATAAGCTGAAGCCGTCCGGCTGCATAAAGTCGAATAGCTTCTGGTACAAGTTGTTTTTCAACCGCTTGGACTCTAGATGCAAGGCTTGAGGGCGAATCGTTTTCTAAGACAGGCACCGTCTTTTGAAGGATTATAGGACCCTGATCGTAGTGATCATCGACGAAATGCACGGTTGCCCCTGATACCTTACAGCCTCTCTGAAGAACCGCTTCGTGTACTCGTCGCCCATAGAATCCTTTACCTGAGAATGCTGGTATCAGTGCGGGATGTACATTAATGGTCTTTCCCGAGAATCGGCTCCGCGGCTGAAATGGCGATAAAAAACCGAGCAGGGCAACAAAATCAACACTGTGGAGCTCTAATAATGAGTGTATTTCGTCATTGAACTTGGTGATATCTGGGTAGGTTTTGCGTGGCACGGCAACTTGAGGAATTTTTCTTCGCTTGGCTCTTTCGAGTCCCTTAGCTTCAACCTTCGAGGAGATAACCAAGGCTACTTCCGCAGGTATCTGCCCCGAGTCAATAAGGCGGGCGACGTTCTCGAAGCTCGTACCTTCTCCGGACAGTAGGATACCTAAACGCAAGAGTTTGTTGTTCAGGTTTGTCATAGCTCCAACTTGCCTCTCTATTCGAACTTAAGCAAGCGTTAACTTTCCATTTGATTTGCAGAATGTCGTTCAAGAAGCCAGACTCCTTTCGATAATCGTCTGGAGGAGGAAATAACATGGCAACATTAATTACTGGATCGGTGGCGGTAGACCACATTATGGCTTTTAACGGTCGATTTCAGGATATTATTCTCCCGGATAAAATACATATGCTCAACGTGGCTTTTCATGTTCCGACCCTCAGGAAAACCTTTGGGGGTTGTGCCGCCAATATCGCGTATTCGTTAAAACGACTAGGTGGCGATCCTCTGGTTGCCGCGACAGTTGGAAGTGATTTTTCTTCTTACGCGAATTGGTTGGACGATCACGGGATCCGTCGAGACTACATTCGAGAATTATCCGGAGAGGCGACAGCAGGCGCGTTCATTACTACTGATTCCGATGACAATCAGATCATTGGATTTCATTCAGGCGCGATGGACCGATCCCACGAAGTATCCTTATCCGATATAAATGAAGAAATATCCCTGGGTATCGTTTCCCCTAACGGTAAACAAGCAATGATCGAATATGCTCGCGAGTTAAAGCAACAGGGAGTTCATACTGTTATAGACCCGGGGCAAGGCCTGCCTCAATTTTCCGGTGATGAACTCATCGAACTCATCAATGGTGCGGATACATACATAGTGAACAGCTACGAATGGGAGCTGACCCTAGAGAGAAGCGGTCTTACTGAAAGAGAGATTAAGAGTCGAGTCAAAAATACTATTGTGACACTGGGAGAAGATGGAGCACGTGCAGATCAAGGCGATGGAGAAATTTTGATACCAAGCGTTGAGCCCGACCGTGTTGTAGATCCTACAGGCTGTGGTGATTCATTTAGGGCCGGATATCTCTTCGGCATTGAAAACGGTTTATCGTTTCAAGAATGTCTTCAGTTAGGCAGTGTCATGGGGTCCTTTATGGTCGAAAAAGAGGGTACGCAGACCATTGAAGTGGAAATAAAGGGTATCAGGCAGCGTTACGAAAAAACTTTTGATTCTCTCAATCTTTAAGTTAGTGGATACTTCTGTTGATGTAGCTGTGATTGGAGCGGGAGCCGTAGGACTTGCGTGCGCAGCTCGTCTCGGGCGTGACGACAAGTCAGTTGTAATTATAGAACGCAATAACGGAATCGCGAGAGAAGTCACCAGCAGAAGCAGCGAAGTTCTACACGCGGGAATCTACTATCCTCCCAATTCCCTAAAAGCAAAACTTTGCATAGAAGGCCATCGAAAAATTTTGGAGCGCTGCGAGAGACAAGGCATCGGCTACCGCCGATTGGGAAAAATTATTGTCGCTACTGATGACGACGAAATTCAAAGTTTATATCGGTTGTTGGAAAACGGTCGGTCGGCTGGTGCATCGGGATTAGAAATAATTAATTCAAAACAAGTTAGGAGTCGCGAACCTTTCGTAAGAGCGGAGGCGGCTCTTCTCTCTCCGAATACGGGGATTGTCGACGCTCATGCACTTTGCAGGAATTGGCTGGCAGAAGCCGAATCGTTCGGGACGTCTCTCGTATTGAGAGCCGACTTGGTTTCGGTTGAAGGCCCAGGTGAAGGCTATAAGCTTTCGGTCACGGAACATGACGGGTCTGTTTTCGTACTTAAAGCTAAGGCGGTAGTGAATGCTGCCGGTTTGCAGAGTGACCACGTAGCATCGCTATTTGGAATAGACCCCGATTCCGAGAGCTACCGGATTAAACCTTGCAAAGGCGATTACTTTCAATTGGATTCTGCTTCGGGGATCACGTTTAACGGTCTCGTGTACCCGGTAAATGAGAGATCTGGCTTAGGCATCCATGTAACTCTTGATTTAGGGGGTCGAATCCGATTTGGGCCCGATGCAGAGTATGTTGATAGGATCAATTTTACAGTTGATCCAAAGAAAGCTGACTACTTTGCATTGGCGTTAAAAAAATACATACCTCGAATTGAGGCGAGATTTTTGACACCGGAGTATGCGGGAATTCGACCCAAGTTAGCTGGACCGGACGAGGGATTTCGGGATTTCGTAATAAGAGATGAATCTGATAAGGGTTGCCCCGGACTTTTGAATTTGGTTGGGATTGAAAGCCCAGGACTTACTGCCGCACCCGCGATTGCAGATCGCGTAGCTGAAATCCTGGCTTCGCTTTAGGGCTTCCAGCCTGAGGGTGAATTTTGAATCAAAAATTTGATTTAGTTTACTTTTTCTTTGAGGCAGGTTCCGCGAGAGGGTTATAGGCGAAGGCCAGATCTTCGACCACGTGGCCCTCAACCAAATGCTTCTGAATTATCCGCTCTAGCGCATCCGGATTGCACCCTGCATACCAAGTACCTTCAGGATAAACCACGGCGATGGGCCCTTCCCTGCAAACCCGTAGGCATGCAGCTTGAGTTCGAAATACTCCACCCAACGCTTCTGACAATTTCAATTGCCGGAGCCGGCGTTTTAAATATTGCCAGGATTCGTCGCATTGGTCCTTAGGAGCACAATCACCTTGTGTGCAAAGGAAAATGTGCCGATTGTAACTACCAATCTTGAGAGCCTCTGAGATGCGTGTGAGAGTGTCGGAGTCTTTATTCTCAGGCATTTGAAGACGAGGGGCTTTCAGTTTTCTCAAGAAGGTTACGACGCATTACGCCTTCACTGGGCTCTCTGAGATCCCAGACCAGGCCCAAAGCCCCTAAGATACGCAAGATGTAGTAAGTAATGTCATATTCCCACCACTTAAAGCCCATTCGTGCCGAACTCATATAGTGATGATGATTGTTGTGCCAGCCCTCTCCGAACGTGAGGATGGCAACAAGCCAATTGTTTCGACTTGTGTCTGTAGTTCCGTACCTTCGAGAGCCCCAGATATGGCAAAGAGAATTAACACTAAAGGTCGAGTGCCAAAGCAAAGTAGTCGAAACAGAAAATCCCCAGACCAGCCCGGCAAGTCCACCTATCGCGTAACAAAGCACAGCAAGACTTAGCGGTGGGACCCAGTGTTGATTGTTTAGCCAGCGAATTTCAGGATACTTGGCAAAGTCGGGGATGAGGTCAAGAGCAGTTCCTTTCCAACGCCCGTCAAAAATCCACCCTATATGCGAGTACCAAAAGCCGTCTTTGGGGGAGTGGACGTCTCCAGGAAGGTCACTATAGCGATGATGGCGTCTGTGGGTGGCGGCCCACCACAACGGGCCCTTTTGAGTAGCTGCGGTAGCTATGAAGGCCAGAATGAATTGGAAAGTTCGGCTTGTCTTGTAGGTTTTGTGTGCAAAATATCGGTGATAGACTCCCGTTATACCAAATACACGTATCGCATAGGTGGCTGCACATAGAATAAGTGCCTCGGCAGGAGCTCCTACCAAGAGAACTAGGAGCGAAGACAAATGGATGAGGAAAAAAATGATCTTAGATACTTTCGAGGTCCTTGTCAGCCAGCCGTCGGCCTCTCCGTAGTCATGGATAGGAGTCGTTTCTTCGCGGGATTCACCTGTTGCCATCGCCATAAAAGTTTCTCCGAGAATTCTGCTTTTTGCGCTTTAAAGGCTTTACTGATTCTAATGCCCTGTGCGGACCCTTTTAGGGTCTTCCTGTGAAATTTATGTCAATCTCGCATTTATCTGGTTTAAGACAAGCTCGAAACTCCCTACTCCAAGGAAAGTCCGTTCAGGATTGGTGCCTTGGCACTTCAGAATCGATCAATTATAGGAGAAAAGGATTTTTCGTGCGGCGTGGTTGCTTTAGTTTGAACGACGTCGATTGGCTTTTAAAATCAGTAAAGCAGGGGATGGCTTCGCTTCGAAAGGATCTCGTCCACGCCAAAACTTTTGTTGTTGATGGCAAACCTTACGCCCAGACCGAGTGCTCAACTATCCAACTTGAATCCGGTGATCCCTCGCTTCTTAGAGTGGTAGAGCCATTTTCCGTTTATAGCCGTCGTTTTTCTTCTCTCCTAAGGGATCCTCGGTTGGTTACTCCGATGCTTGATATTACGAGGTCATCTATCGTGAGTGTTTTTACGGATAAATTTAACTTCAAATCCGCTTTCCTTGGGTCCTCCTTTGACTGGCATCAGGACGCTCCGTACTGGGCCCATACTGGGGCTCCTTTGAATAGACTTTGCAACGTGCTGTTAGCGCTTGATAACTCGACAGAAAGTAACGGTTGTTTGAGGGTGTACACAGGCAGTCATACAGCCGGAATCTTGCCTGGAAAGGATGGAGAGGACCAACTGTCTTCTTTGTTTACGGATACAGAAGGGCTGGATACGGAAAGCATAGAGCCTATCCCCATGCGCGCGGGTGACGTACTTTTTTTTAGTCCCTACCTGGTACACGGTTCCCGAGCGAACCACTCAAAGCAGCCCAGGCGCGCCTTTGTAGCTACTTACCAACCGGGCGATAGTTCTCGATTCCCTATCGGAAATCCTATTTTATGAAGCTGCCTTAGTGTCGGGCTTTGGTTCGTTTGGCCCCATCGCCTTTCATTCTAGGGACATGTGTAGGCGGGTACCGCGAGACTACGGACGTAAGCAAGGACATCTTTTATTTGAGCTTCGTTGAGTACTCCGCCCCAAGGTGCCATCAGGGGAGATTTTCCGACAGCCGCGCCACCTTCCGCAACGACTTTGATTATATGCTCATTGGTTAGGCCGTTCATGTAGGCGCCGTCATTATGTTTCGCGGGTTTTGGGGTAAGAGCTGCCGCGGCAGGTCCTTCACCATTTCCACCGGGACCGTGGCAGGTCGTGCAGTAAATGTTGTAGGAGGCTTCCCCTGCAGACGCAGTACCGTCAATGCATGCGAACTGACCTTTGGCATCACCGTGATGAGCTGCCAGAACGAGAGGGGTTTCCGCGGGAGTTGCGGGCGAGACCATTTCAGCCGCAGTGGCATTTCTCTTTATTTCGTTGTCTTGATTCTCTCCACAAGCGAGGGAAGCAATTCCCAAGGTAAGTAGAATAGTTACGGCTGGTACTAGGAATCGCATTCATTCTCCTCTAGGGCTCGCCAAGTGTCCGGCGGCCTTCTTTAGTTCTGCCTGTAAGTCGGCGTGGTTTTGAACAACTGGGTATTCCGGAAACTCACGGGCGACGTTTTCAGGAGGCCTGAACAGGATACCTGCATCGGCCTCGCTCAGCATACTCGTGTCATTGTAGGAATCGCCAGATGCCAGGACTGAAAAGTTCAACTTTTGAAATGCCTCCACCGCACGTCGTTTTGGATCCTCTTGTCGAAGCTTGTAGTCCAAGATTTCGCCCTTGTCACCTATCTCGAGGTCATGGCAGAAAAGGGTCGGCCAACCGAGTTTCTCCATGAAAGGCATTCCAAAGGGATAAAACGTATCCGAAAGTATGATTATTTGGGCCCAGGTTTTAAGTTCTTCTAGGAATTCAACGGCACCGGGAAGCGGATCGAGGCTTTTAATCGTCTCCTGAATTTCGCGGATGCCTAGACTGTTTTGCTCTAGGATATTAAGGCGATATCGCATGAGCTTGTCGTAATCAGGCTCGTCACGGGTCGTGCGCTGAAGGGCATCTATTCCGGTACGCTCTGCTACACCGATCCAGATCTCTGGTATTAAGACGCCTTCTAGGTCTAAACATACAAGCAACACAGTAAAGTCCTTTATTCTGGAGCGGGTCCCGGGAATTCTTCTCGAAGTATTCTTTTCAGGATTTTACCTGACGGATTTCTGGGTATTTCTTCAATGAATTCTATCGCTTTGGGCTGTTTAAAGCTGGCTAGTTTTCCTTTGCAATGTGCCATGATGTCTTGAGCAGAAAGCGAAGTGCCCAATTTTTTTACTACGATTGCCACTGGGGATTCACCCCATTTATCCGAAGGCTGCCCGATTACGGCAGCTTCAACAATCTGTTCATGGCCTACTAGGATATTTTCAATCTCTGCAGGGTAAATATTTTCTCCGCCCGAAATGATCATGTCTTTCTTGCGGTCCTGAATGTACACAAAGCCTTCAGAGTCGACAGTCGCCAGGTCTCCTGTGTATAGCCAACCGTCACGAATCGTTTCAGCTGTTGCGTCCGGCCTATTCCAATATTCCTTCATTAAATGAGGACCACTGACGATCACCTCGCCGACGTCACCAACTTCAACTTCTTGGCCACTCCCATCGACTACCTTTACACCCGTATACAAAAAACCCGGCCCAGTCGATCCGGCTTTTGCAAGGGCTTCTTCAGGGCTAATCACGCAGGCCGGACCGCAAGTCTCGGTAAGGCCGTATATCTGATGAATTTCGATTCCAATCTGGTTGTAGGACTCTATAAGGGACACCGGTACAGGCGCCGCGCCCGATAGTATCCACCGCAAACTCGAGAAGTCATAGTTTTCAAAATTTGGCACCTGAAGCATGAATTGAAGCATCGCGGGGACACCGAGAGCAACGGTCAGAGATTCGGCGGCGATTGTTTCCCAGGCGAGCTTTGGGTCGAAGGCCCTTAGGTTCACCGTGGTCATGCCTCTAAGCAGGCACATGGTGACGGGCATTAATGCGCCAACGTGAAACATCGGGAGCATCTGAAGGTACCGGTCTCTGTATCGCAGATCAGCGGTCATTGTTACCGTACTACAGGCCCAAGTCATCGTATTGTGGGTGTGCACGGCACCCTTCGGTAACCCTGTAGTACCAGACGTGTACATGATGAAGAGAAGGTCTTCTCCACCCCCCACCAATTGAGGCTCAGCAGTTGGCGAGGTGCTGCATTCTCCCTGGTAATGTAAAGCGAAATCCGGCGTGTCTTGGGCTTCTCCTACTCGAATGTAGGTCTTCAGATCCGTCTCGAGCGTTCGCAACGTCTGGATCGCTGCGTCGAACTCATTGTCGTAGATCATGACAGTAGAACCAGAGTCCTTGAGAATGAATGCAAGTTCATCTGGGACCAGACGCCAGTTGAGAGGAACCATGACGGCTCCAACTTTTGCTATGGCGTAGTATGCCTCGATATATTCGACTCCATTCATAAGCAAAAAAGCAACGCGGTCTCCGGGCTGTACCCCTTGGGCTAATAGTACGTTTGCGATTCGGTTACAGCGTTCGTTTAAGTCTTTGTAGGTGAACCTCTTGCCTGACTCCACTTCCACTAACGCCTCGAGATTTGGAGAAATTTGGGCGCGTTTAGTCAGATATTGTCCAAGATTTTGCTGCATGGGTTAGGCTCCTGTGTTTTGAGCAGTAGTGGACCCACCTTGTGTGGGTCTAATCCTTCTTCTCCTTTTTTCACCCTGTCTAATCTCTTCGATAAAAGCGAAAAAATTGAACTGGCGACGAGTGCCAGTATTCGCCAGGCTTGGCTCTTGTTCAAGCGTTTAAGATGTTTAGATTCAAACGTGCTAGTTCTTCGATAGCATAGGGGGATGCGTAAGAAGAACGTTTCTGCTTTTTCGGGATTTTTAGTGGCTATCGTTTTCACTTTTTCACAGGGCTGTGGAGAGCCTTCAAGCCTTGATAATCCTTCTTCTGCAGGGCTACCCCCTGCGATCGTAGAGGTGAAGGAGATTAATCCAGAGCAATTGAGATTGGTTTACGAGATCCCTGGGACTCTCCAGGCTGAAATGAGCGTCGAAGTAAAATCCGAGGTTGAGGGAATAATTTCTACTATAGGCTTTGAGGAGGGGCAAAAAGTATCAACCGGGGACCTTTTGTTTCGATTGCGAGATTCCGAGCAAAAAGCCTTTTTGCACGAGGCAGAGGCGTCTTTGTCTCTGGCCAAGGCTACCCACACTCGTACTCTTGTTCTTGCCAAACGGGAAATCGTTTCAACATCGCAACTTGATACCGCCTATGCAGAATTAGCCGTAGCGAAGGCGAGAGTTGAACGTGCAAAGGTGAACCTTGAGAGGACCACTATCAGAGCGCCTTTTGATGGTTCTGTGGGCGCTCGTGCCGTAGACGTTGGAGATCGGGTTGGCAGTGAGGACGTGCTTGTACGCGTCGACGCTCTTGATAGGCTTCAGTTGAGTTTTTCTGTAGTCGAAGCCTACTCCGCGAGGATAAAACTGGGGATTCCTGTGACAGTAGAGGTCGCTCCGTTTCCAGACGAGAAGTTTCCGGGCGAGGTGTACTTTATTTCTCCTGCTCTCGACGAAACTTTGAGGAGGCTTCCTATAAAGGCCTGGGTCCCCAATCCCAGTCATAGATTACGACCGGGTCTCTTTGCCAAAATTAAGGCAGAGCTCTCAGAGCGATCTGATGCGCTAATGATTCCAGAATCTGCGCTCGTTTATGATCTTGAGGGTCCATTTGTTTGGGTGCTCGATAAAGATAATAGAGCTCACCGGAATCCTGTTGATCTAGGCTTTCAGAGTGACGGGAAAATTGAAATCGTGAAGGGACTTGTACCAGGGTCCCGGGTGGTTGCGAGCGGTGTACATAAGGTGGTTGAAGGCTTTGTTGTTGCCCCTGCTCAAATGCTGGAAGGAGACGCTTCGTGATTTGTAAGGTTAAACAATCTGCAAGGAACGATTTGAAGCGATGAAGTTCTCCGAAATTTGCATCGAGAGGCCAGTTCTTTCGACAGTAATGTCTTTGGTTATTGTGCTCTTCGGGAT
>DKAI01000169.1:13398-18091 GCA_002450755.1 Deltaproteobacteria bacterium UBA6930 | reverse complement strand
CATCAATCCAACTACCAGAAACGTAATACCCAGGCCACGCAAAGGCTCGGGAACATCGCTGTACTTTAATTTTTCACGAATCGCGGCAAGAGCCATTATTGCTAAGGCCCAACCTACCCCAGATCCCAATCCAAATACCGTTGCCTCACCAAACGTGTAATCGCGCTCCACCATAAACAAGGCTGCACCCAAAATTGCACAGTTAACAGCGATTAAAGGCAAGAAGACTCCCAGCGCAGTGTAAAGAGCAGGCGCATAGCGATCTAAGGTCATCTCCACAATCTGAACGGTCGCAGCAATTGTCCCGATCAGCGTTAGAAAAGAGAGAAAAGATAGGTCTAGATCAGGTAATCCAGCCCAGTCCAAAGATCCGGGACGTAACAGTTTCTCCGTAAGAAACTGATTTAAAGGAGTAGTGACAGCGAGCACAAAAATGACCGCCACGCCTAAACCGATTGCTGTTTCAACCTTCCTCGAAACGGCTAAGAATGAGCACATTCCAAGGAAAAAGGCCAAGGCCATATTTTCAACGAATATGGCTTTCGTGGCCAGGCTCAAGTAGTGCTCCAACATGGAACTCCTCCTCCACTTGGTCAGTCTTGTAACTTCTAACAACCCAAATGAATACGCCGATTAGAAAAAACGCTGCTGGTGCTAAGACCATCATCCCATTCGGTACATACCAGCCACCCTCAGTGACGGGTTGCAAAACTGTAAATCCAAAAACTTTCCCTGATCCGAAAAGCTCCCTTAGGAAAGCAACAAGCATCAAGATCAGCCCGTACCCTAATCCATTTCCAAGGCCATCAAGAGCGGAGATTCTCGGAGGGTTCTGCATTGCAAAGGCCTCTGCGCGGCCCATTATGATGCAATTTGTAATAATTAAACCGACAAATACCGAAAGTTGCTTGCTTATGTCGTAGACAAAAGCTTTGAGAACCTGGTCAGTCACGATAACTAGCGACGCAATAATCGTGAGCTGCACGATTATTCTAATACTAGAGGGAATATGTGTACGTATTGCACTTACAGCAACATTCGAACAGACAAGAACGAATATCACTGCCAGCGTCATCACCAGCGCGGTCTCCATCTTGGTTGTGACTGCGAGCGCCGAGCAGATCCCCAGGACTTGCAAGCCTATTGGATTGTTATTGAACAGAGGATCCAAGACCACTTCGCGTTCTTTGGACATATCTAAATTCCCCTTTCTGCACGAAACTGATTCAGGTAAGATCCAAACCCATACTCACCCAGCCAAAATTTCAGAGTCCCTGTCACTCCTCGGCTGGTAATCGTCGCCCCGGACAAACCATCGACTCGGTACGGATCATCTTCCGGTGTTCCCGCTGTTCCCTTTTTTACCTCGATCTCAACCTCTCCGGATTCGCCAAAGGCCTTTCGTCCGATCCAAAGAGATTTCCAACGAGGATTGTCGACTTCACCACCTAAGCCAGGAGTTTCACCATGCTCATAGAACGTAATCCCCTGAATACCATTCGCGTCTGGAGCTAGCGCAATGAAACCGTAAAGTGTTGACCAAAGGCCCTGACCTTGAATCGGAAGTATTAGGGACTTAAAGGACCCCGACTCATCTCGAACATGGTAGACAACAGCGTGATGGGGCGTACGTCTCACCTTTGCGAGATTGGGCGGTGCCTCCCTACTGGTGTTGAGATCTGCAGCGGCGGATCTCTGATCAAAACGATCAGCGTCAATCGTTTCGTCGTATTCACCGGTGGCAAGCCTTACCACTTTCGACTCAATTGACTGACTGAAGCGTGCGCCAATTTCCTCGCCCGAAAGACGTTCTCCTTCAGACATTAGCCCTGCGAGAACTAAAACTTTGCTTTGAACATCTATCGCCTTGTTACGTTCTTGACGTTCTTTCAGCGAAACTGCCGAAACGGCCACAAAGATCGAGCAGACCCCACAGACTGCGAGAGCAAACAGCACTATGTAACGAGAACTATGCTGCACTTCGTTGCAACCTCCTGTCGATATTTGCTCGCACAACAAAGTGATCTATTAAAGGAGCAAACATATTCATGAAAAGGATCGCCAACATCATTCCTTCTGGATAAGCAGGGTTAACTACCCGAATCAGAATCACCAAGATACCGATTCCAAGGCCATAACAGAATCTTCCAAGACCTGTATAGGCTGAGGACACTGGATCGGTCGCCATAAACACCATTCCAAAAGCCCAACCTCCGAGGACCATATGCCACCAAAAAGGGACGGCAAACATTGGGTTACTGTCAGAACCCAATGCGTTCAGGAAACCCGCCATGACAATGGTGCCAAGAATCACCCCGGTTACCGTCTGAATCGAACCAATTCGGGTCACAAGTAGGATCCCCAGGCCTAACAACGCGCAAAATGCGGAGGTCTCCCCCATGGATCCTGGGATCCAGCCAAAAAAAGCATCACCGAAACTTGCCGTCTCAAGAACGTCGTGTGTCACCGCTGCCTGAGCAAGCCATGTAGCACCAGAAAAGGAGTCTATGCCCATAAAATCTGCAGCAATCCATGGCGCATCGCCGCTCATGAATGCAGGATAGGAAAAGAAAAGAAAGGCTCGAGCCGTAAGAGCGGGGTTTAAGAAATTCATCCCCGTTCCGCCAAAGACTTCTTTACCGAAAACCAGGCCGAAGGCCATGCCCACCGCAACCATCCAGAGAGGAATAGTAGGAGGCAACGTTAAGGGAAGAAGGAAGCCGGTCACCAAAAAGCCTTCGTTAACTTCGTGACCCCTTATGATGGCGCTCCCAATCTCCACGATGGAGCCAACGAGAAAGCCTACTGCGAGAACCGGCACGAAATAAAGTGCACCGAAAATTGTACATAAGGCCACGTTACCTGGGTTGTACCAAAGCCCAAGTCCCTCATAGAGAGCCGTTTGCCAAGTGTCGAGCGGAACAGCGCCTTGGGAAATCGCGAACATTGCCTGATAGCCAGTGTTATACAGAGCAAAAAATACACAGGGGTGAAGCGCTATAACGACCGTGATCATCATGCGCTTCAGATCCATTCCGTCACGAATGTGGGGCGCGGTACGAGTGACCTGGCCCGGGGTAAACATGGCCGTGTCGTGCGCTTCCCACAGAGGGTATAGCTTCTCAAGCTTCCCTCCCTTTTGGAAAAGCGGATCCACCTTGTCATGTATGTCGCGCAGAAATTGCATCAGCCTTCTTTCTCAATTATTTCCAAATTCTTTCGGAGTAACGGACCGTAATCTGTTTTTCCCGGACAAACAAAGGAGCAAAGCGCTAGATCTTCCTCATCAAGCTCAAGCGCACCTAACTTTTCTGCCTCCTCAACATCACCTACAACAAGAGACCTAAGAAGGTAGGTCGGTTGGATGTCCATTGGCATGATACGTTCGTACATACCAATTGGAACCATCGCCCTGGGAGATCCATTGGTTGTAGTCGTAAAATTAAACAGTTTGTCTTTTAGCAGTCTTGAAAGGTAAATCGGAGCACTGGAGAAAGCGTTAAATCCAGGAGTCAACCAACCTAAAAAGACCCGCTCCCTACCCTCTGCGAGCGCACTAATTTGATTGTGAAATCTACCTAGAAAGCCAAATATTTCTCCGTTTGCAGCTTTACCTGAAAGAACCGAGCCCGCAATTAGGCGAACATCCTGTCCAGTACCATGTTCGGAACCGGCCAACTCGTCAGTACTAGCACCCAGCCTCGTCTTAACGAGCAACGGATCTCGGATTGCAGGACCTGCAATCGAGACGATTCGGTCAACATCTAGCTTACCCGTCACAAAGAGGCGTCCTATAGAAAGGATATCTTGGTAACCAACGGTCCACACAGTTTTGCCTGAACTAACGGGATCCAAAAGATGTATGTGCATGCCAGCGTTTCCCGCTGGATGAGGGCCTTTAAACCGTTCAACTTGAACAGGGGCGGTAACATGATCCGGAATTTCAGAATCTGCGTGCACGCAGAGAAATGTGGAACCAGTTGTAAGTCGACTAACCAGTGATAGCCCAAGGTCAAAGTCTTCACGTCTGCGTTCAACCACCACCTCCGGAAGCGGAGCGAGAGGATTCGTATCAATTGCAGTTACAAAAATGGAATGGGGTTCCGTATCAACAGAAGGAGCCTTGCTAAAAGGGCGGGTACGGAAACAAGTCCATTGCCCGCTTTCAACTAGTAGAGCCTTGATCTCATCACGCGACAAGCCTTTCGGATCGGTGCCCGAATAACTTGAAAACGGCTGAAATTCGTCTTCCGTGGGTTGGAGCTGCTTCTCTCCTTCGGACAGATCTATCACTACGGACTGCAACGCCCGTTTCGCCCCTCGATTAACGCCGATGACCCTACCTGCACCTGGGGCCGTGTGTAGGACACCACTATTCTTTCGATCTTCAAACAGAACTTGGCCACGTTTTACAAACTCGCCCTCTTTAACCCGCATCGCAGGCCGCATGCCTGGAAAGTCGTCGGCCATGATTGCAACTCTGCTAGGAAACCTGGCTCCACGTACCGCGTGAATGGGGGCTCCCTCAATCGGGAGATTTAAGCCCTTGGTAATTTCGTGCAATGCCATTAATGCCATCCCTACTTCGCGGTTGTCCGAACTCTGGAAAATCCAAAACTATGAATCTCTAGAGCACTTTCTTTCTTTTTCCAACACGAGCCTGAAACTCTCCTCGAGCCAGATCATCCTCTAT
>DKAI01000169.1:0-13013 GCA_002450755.1 Deltaproteobacteria bacterium UBA6930 | reverse complement strand
TAAGTGGTGAGGCGAAAATTAGTCCGCAATTACGAGTAGTTCCACCCTGATTAACTAATTCATCTCGTGACTTTTCGCACTGGCCGATTTCGAGACCTCCCATTCCACTTGTCGCCGCCCCATCTATGAAAACGACAAATCAGCTAAGTCTTTGTTTTGGAAGCGCATTCCTGAATATACATAATGCACTCCTTTGAATTGAGGACCCACTTTAGACGAACGAAGGCGATCAAATTAGACCTGGAATTTGTTTAGTTCTCCAAGCCGGAGACCTCCATACTAAGGTGAACCCGCTATGAACTCTAAGCCAATCAGCTCCCATCATTCGACAGTGCAGAGAGCTGCCAGGCTAGAAATTGCCGTTCCACGCCGAGGCTGTCGTAGCTGATGGCGATCGAGCCCATTGGTTACATAACCGAAGGAAAGACCCGTCGAGGGATCTCCCCAAGCTAGCTGACCCCCGGCTCCGTTATGACCCACAGCGAGGGGGGAAACGGTACGACCAAGCCCTCGAACGTGCGCAAAACCATCTTCCCCTGCCTGGAAGAAACCTAAGGTCCGATTTGCAGGAGCGCCACTCAGAAGGTCCGGCAACCGATTTCTGACTTTTCCCGTCACATCTTCATGAATCTGGGGATGCCATATTTCCCCCTTATTATGGAGAACAGCTTGGTAGAACATTGCCAGGTCAGCTGCTCTACCTATACCTCCCGCACCAGGCACACCGAGGGCACGCACCTTGGGGTCATTGAAAAGCAAAAGAAGATCCTCTGTCGTTGATGGATCGACCGGAAGCTCAGAAACTCCGAAGGCTTGATACAGTTCCTCGGGACTCGCAAACTCTCCAACCGGCACCAACTCCGCAATATTCGATTGCTCTTCTTCAGGAATTCCAAGCACCTTCGGTAGGCCAGCCGGCTCAGTCACCCGCTCTTCTACTTGCTTCCTAAAGTCTTTTCCCGACACTCTTTCGATAATTTCGGCCAGAACCCAGTGTGCAGAAGTCGCATGATATTCATAACGAGTACCTGGGGGCCAATCTAGTCGCCATCTTTCAAAAGCTGTAAGACGGCCCTCGCTACTCTCCCAAGCAGGGGGCCCCAATGGAGCGTAAGGAAACCCTGACGTGTGAAGCATCACCTGCTCTACTGTGACGGATTCTTTCCCGTTCGAGGAAAACTCAGAAATATAACTAGCAACCCTTTCCTTGGGGTCTACCAAACCATCGCCCATTAGGGAGCAAATTGTCCCTGTAACCATAGGTTTGGTCGCCGAAAAAAAGGCATAGCGAGTCTCATTGTTTGATTCTCCAAAGCACTCGTCGAACACGATTTCGCCCTCGAACGCGAGCGACAACTGACAAGAAGGGAGCAAACCTTCCAGCACTTCTCGTTCTGCACGATCACGAAGCTTTTTTAATCGGCTGCTCAAAATTCGGGCCATGTGCACCTCGAGCGTAATTATCTGCGGGATAATAAACTGAAACCTATAAATTTGCGAAAATCATCAGCCCTGAGAGTCTCGTAACCGTCTAGTATCGACAAAAAGAAAGGGGAAGTAGCAGAACATGACTCCAGATCCGATCGGACCGACCCTTGAATTCTGTAATTTTCTAAGAGCGTCGAATTTTTCAATTACCCACTCAAGGATCATAGATGCCTTACGTTCCACAAGGCACATCGATTGGTCAACTCAGGACGATTTCAAAACGGCACTTCAAGTCAACTTGGTATCCACAAGAGAACAAGAATTCGAGTTTGAAAGACTGTTTGATGCCTT
This sequence comes from Deltaproteobacteria bacterium UBA6930, assembly GCA_002450755.1. Taxonomy (GTDB): domain Bacteria; phylum Myxococcota_A; class UBA9160; order UBA9160; family UBA6930; genus UBA6930. Next base: position 11,234 of record DKAI01000169.1, on the reverse strand, counting down.
TTGGTACAATCGTCAATTTGAACCTCGACAAGAACAATTTACTCTTCGCCCTGAACCCATCCAAGGCAGTCTTGACGACGGTTGGAAGGAAACTCATCGCGACATTATCGCTGATCCTGATCAATTCAGTTCCGACGAAGTCGCGAGAGACCTTAATCTAAGCCGACGGTGGACCGAAAAAGAGCCGCCCCTCGAGCCCATCATAAAGGCACTTGCTAAAAAGGTTGCATCACGACCCAGTCGTCGTCGAATACCTGATACCAGAGGTACCCTGGTAGATATGAGAAGAACCCTGCGAGGGGCTTCCCGCAAAGGCTTCGACCTCATTACGTTTTTGCATTCAAAAAAAAGGATTCGAAAAACTCGAATAGTCCTTCTATGTGATGTTAGTGGGTCAATGGACGCGTACAATCCCTTTCTTCTTCGCTTGATGCTTGGGCTACAAAAAGAGCTGAAAAATTCACGGACGGTCGTCTTCAGCACTCAGGTTACGGAAATAACTACTCTGCTCCGCTACAAATCCGTGCCTGAAACCCTCCGCGAAGTCTCAAGATCCGTAAGTCATTGGTCAGGTGGAACGAACATTGGCCTGAGCCTCTCAACTTTAAACCGTGGGCTCTTGAAGGAAGGAAATGCGAAGTCCACCGTAGCCGTGATTGTTAGTGACGGATACGATCAGGGCGACACGGAAACTATAGGAAAAGAGATTTCAGCCCTTCGAAGGCGGGTGAGAAAGCTCGTCTGGATTAATCCCATGTACGGGAGTGTTAGCTACCAACCGACAGCGAAAGGAATGCAGGCCGCACTCCCATACATTGACTTATTTTTACCTGCTTGGGACGCCGCCTCTCTACGTACCCTTGTTCGTGAACTAGGAACGGTCTAGTCATTTACCAAGCCGTCCAGCCACCATCAACGGGAACAACCGTACCCGTTACGTACGTGGAAGCCGGAGACGCGAGAAACACCACCGCGGTCTCGATTTCCTCGGGTAAACCAGTTCTGCCCATGGGCGTAAACTGCTCCATCCGCTTCAGCATTTCTTCCGGGATTTGGCCGGTTGCCGGATCAATAGTCATCTCCGTTGGAAAGTACGCAGGAGCGACAGCATTAACGGTAATACCGTATTTTGCCCACTCGATCGCAAGTTGTTTAGTCAAGCCGTGCACCCCATGTTTCGCAGCCTGATAACTGACACACCGGTGAACAGAGTTTGCTACGAGGCCCATAACGGAAGATAGGTAGATAATCCGGCCCGATTTTTGTCCACGGCCAAGGAGGCGATTTGTGAAGATTTGCGAGAGTTCAAAAGCCGCTGTCAGATCTATCGCCATTACCGTATCCCACTCCTCCCTAGTATGGTTCTCAGCGCGCCTGAGTTTCGCAATTCCCGCGCCATGCAGAAGGATATCTACAGGCCCAAGCCTGGATTCCGTCTCATCGAAGATGCGTTCACATTGAGAGTTTTCGGTCACATCCGCCGGAACAGATAATGCTCTAACACCCATTTTAGAAAGGTTTTCTGCCAAGGCTAATAACCGGTCCTCCCTCCGAGCAACTAATGCAACACTTGCGCCCGCCTTAGCCAACGCCTTGGCCGCATGAGATCCCAAGCCACTTGATGCTCCCGTGACGAGTGCAACCTTGTCTTTCAATCCGAAAAGCTCATCCAAATAATCCATTTTATCTGCTCCTCGACTTAACAATTGCTCAAATTTGCTCTTTACGCAGAAGTATCTACCACTGGTCTTCTGAGACCGGCTTGCTCGAGTAAAGGTATTACCTCCGATGAAAACCGCTTTAGTCCCTGCGTATAGTCAACCCAAGAGAGAGTTAAGCCATCAACTCCCGTACTATGAAATTCTACGAGCTTTTCAGCTACCTGTTCCGCCGTCCCAACTAAAGGAATCGCTGCATAGCCTGCCACAATCTGACGAAGCTGCTCGTCCAAGTGATCTTCGTGGAAGCTCCCGCCATCGGTCGCTGCACCACCAATAAGATTACGCGCTGCTTCCCAGTCACCTTTTTCATCTACGTAGTAGTCAAAGTATTTTTTTGCGTCCTCTTCAGTATCTCCCACGACAATTGCAGCCATGCCCCAAATTGAAACCTCACGTTCGAGAGCGTCCGCTTGAGAACGCACATCTCGACAGATATCAGAAACAATCTCGTAGTTGGGTGCTAGAAGAAAATTCAGATCCGCGTGCTTTGCCGCAAAAGAACGGCCAGCAGGACTAACCCCCGCACTCATAACCAAAGGGTGAGGCTTCTGAACGGGTTTGGGTTCGGCATAGGCCCCCGGACACTGAAAATACTTTCCCGTAAAGTCGAAGGTTCCTTCTCGAGTCCATAGAGCCTTGATAAGTTCGATCCATTCTTCCGCTACCGCATATCGATCATCATGAGGCAGTTGCTCATTACCAAACATGGCAATCTCAGATGCATTCCAACCGGCTACAATGTTCAAACCAAATCGTCCGTTAGAAATGTGGTCAATGGTCGCACATTGCTTCGCCGCCAAAACAGGATTGATGGTCGGTACGTGGCTAGTTGCGAAAAGCACAATGTTTTCAGTTGCTTGAGCGAGACCGGCGGCCCAAGTGTAGGTCTCAAAACAACGGTGATTGAAATTCGTCGCGCCTCCAAAACCTTTCCAGCGTGCAACGGGGACCATCGCCTCGATTCCGGCCCGATCCGCGGCACGAGCGAGCGCAAGGCTTTCACTCCAATCGACCTCAATAGTCCCTTCTGCGTCGGTAACAGCGCAGCCGTGACTAACATTTACGCCAAAAACGCCCAGCTTGAGCGCGTTTTCCCCGAGAATGGACAAGCGATTTGAACTTTCAGTCATCTATTAACCTCATTTCTCCACAAACAGGAATACAATATATGCTCCCATACATGAGGTATACCATGAACGATCTTACATCCCAGCCTGTTAAAGATTTAGATGACTTGCAATCCCTGGTAGGAGGAATGCCACACCCAATCGTCCCTCAAAAAATCTTCGACCATATTGAAGAAAAGGCGTCGGGCTTCATAGCGAAATCCGGGTTTGTTTTACTTTCTACAAGCGATGTTAAGGGGCATCAAGATGTATCTCCTAAAGGAGACGCACCTGGTTTTGTTTGGCAGGAGGACTCTCGGACGATATGGATTCCTGACAGACCCGGTAATAAGCTTGCGTTTGGCTTGAAGAATATTCTTGAGAATCCTCAGGTCGGTCTTCTCTTCCTCTTGCCCGGCACACAAGAGACACTTCGGATAAACGGACTAGCCGAAATTCATGCCAGTTCATCTATCCGATCTAAGCTCAGCGCAAGAGGGAAACCAGCAGTAGTAGCGATTCGAGTTGCAGTTGAAGAATGCTTTTTTCATTGTGCCAAAGCGCTGAAACGTTCTGAACTCTGGAACTACGAAAAGTGGCCCGAACGTTACGCTATCTCATTTGGCGAGCTACTCGCCCCTAAAACTGGAGGTAGAAATAATGCAAAAGAGATAGATCAAATGGTCGAACAAGATTACCGAGAAGGCCTTTGATCGATTGAAGGAAAGCGTGGAACCGGAATCGGCAGAAATCCGAACTGTAATAAATCTCGATCAAAGTAATCTAAGAGGCAGGAGGTCAATACTTGATCCGCTAGGATTGCAAAATGCCAACAATTCCCGAGATTATTAAGACTCGAGGCTTTGCCATCACCTGCGAGCTGAATCCGCCAAAAGGTGTGGACTTGGAGCCTCTGAAAAAGACCGCAGCTATAGTAAAACCTTTTGTGGATGCAATAAATCTAACCGACTCCCATCGTGCAAAGATGAGTATGTCGCCAATTGGCGCAGCGAAAACTTTGATCGATACAGGAATTCCTCCCATCCTTCAGATAACTGGGCGAGATCGGAACCAGCTTGCAATACAGGCAGACCTACTTGCTGCCTCGAGTATGGGCGTGGAAAACATCCTGTGCATGTCAGGAGACAATCCTAGTCAAGGGGATCACCCGAATGCAAAGGGAGTATTCGACTTGGATGCATTTGGACTTTTACGAGCAGTCGGAGCTCTGAACCATGGACAAGATCTAGGTGGATCGAATCTTCGTAGTGCTCCAAAGTTGTGCGCTGGGGCTGTAGCTAACCCTGTCGCTCCTGAACCGAAAATTGAAATGGAACGCCTGGGGAAAAAAATAGAAGCAGGTGCCCACTTCATTCAAACGCAACCCGTTTTCGACGCCAAAGAGTTCGAGCTATTTGCTTCAGGAACAAAAGAATCTGGGGTACCAATTTTAGCCGGAGTAATCGTCATTAAATCTGTCAAGATGGCAAAAACAATAAACTCAATACCTGGGATAACAGTCCCCGATAGCATTATTTCACGACTCGCCAGTTCAGAAGATCTAAAAAACACCAGCTCTGAAATAGCGGCAGAGATTATATCCGACCTTCTAGAGCTTACAAAAGGAGTCCATATAATGGCAATTGGTTGGGAGAATCAGATACCCCCGATTCTAGAACGTGTTGGTATCCGTGAAAAGTTGTCGTGAATTCATTTACACCGAGCGGAATTATCACAATAACAACCGACTTTGGACATCGTGGTCCGTTTGTTGGTGTAATGAAAGGTGTGATCCTCAAACGATTTCCAGAAGCAAAACTCGTGGATCTCACAAATGAGACGTATGTCCATTGGCCCGCAGAGGCGGGGTTTTGGCTCGAAAAATCTTTCCCATACTTTCCTAAGGGAACAGTGCACCTCGCTGTTGTTGATCCTGGTGTCGGAACCGACCGGAGTCTTTTGGTGGTTGAAGGAATGGGGCACGCATTCGTCGCCCCGGATAATGGATTGCTTGCAAACGTGATCGAACGCACTTCCGGCACACCTTATACTGCGGACGAGAACGTGCTCCAGAATCTTGGAATAGTAGCTAAAAGTGCAACGTTCCATGGCCGTGATATATTCGCTCCGTTAGCCGCTGAGCTTTCCTCGGGAGAAATTTCCTCCATAAGACTTCTCAACCCAACTGAAGAGTACGTCCCTTCGTTAATAGAACCTGCCGAACTTCGATCCAAGGAAATTCGAGGGATTGTTATCACCACTGATCATTTCGGAAATCTAATAACGAATATCGAAAACAATATGGTGAAACAATTATCCAAACCTACGGTGGAGGTATCCGGGAGATACATACCCTTGTTAAGAACCTATGCAGATGCTTCGCCGGGAGACTACCTAGCACTTATCAACTCATTCGATGTCTTGGAAATTGCCCGCGCTGAGCAAAATGCTTCTGAATCACTTGGATTAGGTCGGGGATCGCCGGTGGTGGTTAGAAGCCGCTGAAAGAAAATAATGAACGAGGACAAAACAAAAGTTAAAAATACAGAGCATGACATCTCTCCTAACCATAAAAACGGAACTGACAACTTTTGTAGCAAGTGCGGAGCTAGATTAGTTGAAGAACCCAACAACCACGCGACATATCGAACGTGCCAGTCATGTGGCCACGTTCGATACCAAGAAGCAAAAGTCGCAGTAACAACCGCAATTTATTCCCACGACAAATTACTCCTGGTAAAACGTCGATATCCGCCTGAAAAAGACAAATGGAGCCTCCCGGGTGGCTATTTGAATCCACATGAAGACCCCGCACTTGCTGCAGCGAGAGAGACATTGGAAGAAACAGGACTGATTATAGATAACTGCAAGCTGTTGGATGTTCTGTATAACCCTGAGCAGGGCGGAGCTGACATAACTATTGTTTATCTTGGAGTGAGCTCTGGCGGTCAGCTCAAAGCAGGTGATGATGCAACTGCCGCGTACTTTTTTCAAATTGATGAGCTTCCCGAGTTGGCATTTTCGAGTACCCGTCACATTGTTGAAACCCTACAAAGAAGTATTCTTGAAAATCGACAAGAGCCGGGCTTCGGAGGAGAAAACTGTGAGTTACAAAGTAAATAAAGTAGGCGAGAGGCGTTACCGCGAAGATATTGGCCGCTACTTTGATGAGTTCGAGGTCGGAGATATTTACGAGCATCAGCCGGGAAGAACAATACTGGAAGCAGACAATACTTGGTTCACTTTACTCACGATGAACACCCACCCTCTCCATTTCGACTTCAACTACGCAGGGGAGACAGAATTTAAGAAACCGCTTGTTAATAGTGCACTAACAATCTCGATGGTGCTGGGAATGTCGGTTAGCGACATCAGTCAAAAGGCCATTGCAAACCTCCACATGACTGACATTAGGCTGACTCAACCTGTTTTTATTGGAGACACGATCTATGCGGAGAGCGAGGTTCTGTCTAAGAGAGAGTCAAAGACGAGACCCAATCAGGGAATCGTAACGGTGAAGACTACCGGTATTAAAGCAGATGGTACAGTTTTCATGACTTTTGAGAGAAGTGCACTCATCCCCACCAAAGAATATTACCTCGAAAAATAAATAAGGAATCCAATGGCAGAAACAATCTCTAACGAAGACCAAGAGGCATTAATACTCGACACATTGGAGAAATTTCTCGAGAGGGATGTAGCTCCATACGCCCAAGAATTGGAAGCTGAGGACAAATACCCTGAAGATATCGTTGGAAAAATGAAAGAACTCGGTCTCTTTGGATCGATTATCGAAACTCAATATGGTGGTTTGGGTCTTAGCGCCTCTACCTACGCAAAAATGATCGAAAGAATTTCTCGGGTTTGGATGTCCGTTTCTGGCATAATCAACTCCCATCTAATTATGGCATCTGCCGTTCAAAGGTTTGGAACCAAAGAGCAAAAGAACATCTTTTTACCAAAATTTTCTAGCGGTGAACTTCGCGGTGGGCTCGCCCTTACTGAGCCTGACTGCGGAACTGATTTGCAGGCAATTCGGACTTTTGCGAAACGTGACGGAGACGGATATCTGGTAAACGGTACTAAAACGTGGATCTCTAACGCAATCTACGGGAGTTGTTTCGCTCTACTCGTAAAAACAGACATGGAAGCCAACCCGCGCCATCAAGGAATGAGCCTTTTCATAGCCGAAAAAGGTCCTGGTTTCGAAGTGAGTCGAAAACTGAAGAAACTTGGCTACCGAGGAATCGATAGCGCTGAGTTGGTTTTTAGCGACTACCGAATTTCGGAAAATTGTTTGATCGGTGGCAAAGAGGGCCAGGGCTTTGTTCATACTGCCGGAGGCCTCGAGCTAGGGCGTATTAATGTGGCAGCGAGAGGTGTTGGAGTCTCGCAAGCAGCGCTTGAAGAATCGGTCCGCTACTCCCAGCAAAGAAAAACTTTTGGCAAGCCCATCGGGGAACATCAAGCAATTCAGATAAAGCTCGCAGATATGGCTACGAAGGTTGCTGCCGCCCGTGCATTAGTCGAAAACGCGGCTTCTTCCTATGATAGGGGAGAGAGATGCGATATGGAGGCTGGAATGGCAAAACTCTTCGCATCTGAAACTGCGCTGGAAAATTCGTTGGAAGCTTTGCGGATTCACGGGGGCTACGGTTACTCGCCAGAATTTATTGTGGAACGCCTTTATAGAGATGCACCGTTACTCGCTATTGGTGAAGGCACCAATGAAATTCAACGCTTGATAATCGCCAAGCAACTTATTCAACGTTATCCGGCTAAGTAGATTTGATTTATGAAAATTATCGATGTCTTCAGCTAAGCTCTCTCAACCGATGTTGAAAAAAGAATCGAATGATATCGCTGTACTACTGGTAAACCTTGGGACACCAACTTCTCCGACAACTTCAGCTTTACGCCAGTACTTGAGAGAATTTCTATCTGATCCGCGAGTCATTGAAGCTCCACGAATACTATGGTGGATAATACTTCGAGTATTTATCTTGCCATTCCGATCGGGCAAAAGTGCGAAGGCTTACGAGGCAATCTGGGATGCATCTAACGACGAATCTCCCTTGAGAGGTGGCACTAGAAGACTTAGTGAAAAGCTTGCATTAAAGCTTGAGGGCCTGCGCATTGACTGGGCTATGCGATATGGCCGCCCTTCGATCGAGGACCGTGTAACCTATCTAAGTCAAAAAGGCATTGAGCGCATCGTGGTTTGGCCTCTCTACCCGCAATACTCTGCCAGTACCACTGCATCGGTCATCGATAGTTTGGGGAAATGTTTAACGTGCCTTCGAAAACAACCTGCAATACGAATAGTTCCGCCATATTTTGACAAATCCGCGTATATCAATGCTCTTAAAAGGAGTATTGAAGATTCGCTTGATGCTCTTACCTGGGAACCGGAACGCCTTCTACTTTCCTTTCACGGACTTCCTGTAGCATATATCGAGCGAGGCGATCCCTACCTCGACCATTGTCTTCGTACTGCGGATGCCTTGAAAACAACTTTAAATCTGCCCGATTCGAAATTTGAGTTTAGTTTCCAATCAAGGTTTGGACCGAGCCAATGGCTTCAGCCATTCACCGATACTCGACTAAAAGAGTTGCCGTCAGAAGGAATAAAAAAAATCGCAGTACTCTGTCCAGGGTTTGCAGTCGACTGTATAGAAACCCTCGAAGAAATCGGTATTAGGGGAAGACAAACATTTCTTGCGTCAGGCGGAAGTCACTTTGCACTCTTGCGTTGCCTAAATGACGGACCCGCAGCAGTCGAAATGGCCCAATCTCTCCTGGAACCCGAACTTGCCGGGTGGGTAGGTAGGTAGGTAGATTCATCTAGTATTCCCCACGGGGTCCGGTACAATTAACAGTGATACACAATCGGTCCGCCCCTCCCACATCGGGTGAGTCACCGCGCCGAAACATAGCCGAAAGGAAAGATCCCTTATGAAGTTTGGAATTCAGCAAGTTATCCAAGCCCACAAAGATCACAACGACACTGAAATGTTTCGAAAAGAAGTCGAATCAATTATTGAATCTGAACAAATGGGTTTTGATATCGTTTGGACCGTTGAACATCACTTTACAGATTATTCCATCTGTCCCGATAATCTTCAGTATTTAAGTTATATCGCAGCGCGAACCAAGAGACTTCTTCTTGCGACCGGTGCGATCATAGTTCCGTGGAACGATCCGCTTAGAATGGTGGAAAAGCTTACCATGCTTGATCACTTGTCCGACGGACGAGCCGTAATGGGTCTGGGTCGCGGTCTTGCTCGCCGCGAGTACACCGGTTTTAGACAAGACATGTCTGAGGCACGTGAACGCTTTAACGAGGCCGCCGAAATGATAGTTCGAGGTTGTGAGGAGGGATTCGTCGAAGGAAACGGAAAGTACTATCCGCAGCCACGAGTTGAAGTCAGACCAAGACCAATAAGGGGCTTTAAGGGGCGTCGTTTCATGGTGTGCATGTCACCCGACTCGTTTGAAGTAGCGGCAGAACTTGGTATGGGTGCAATGATGTTTTCCCAATTCCCCTGGGAGAGCATGGTGGATGCGTGCAACGGTTATAAGGAGAACTTCCGGTCCAAGCAGGGCGAGGATGCTCCCCCATTTGTTATTGCTGACTTTATTTCGATCGACAAAGACGTCAAAAAGGCAGAGGAAGTTGCACGAGATAAAATGACGCACTACCTGATGCATGTGCTCGATCACTACGAGATGCTTGAAAAGCAGCACTTTACTGAAGCTGGGACTTCCTATCAGCATTACGCCAATGCCGCAGAGCAGATGGCAGAAATGGGTAAGGAGGCTATGGTCGAGGGTTTCCTTGCAGCAAATTTATGGGGCGATCCAGCCATGATTTGCGACAAGATGGAAAAGCGACGAGAGCTAATTGGTGATTTTGAGACCAGCGGATGCTTCAGCTATTCTAGTATTCCTTACGATCAGACTCGCTCCATGATGAAAATGTTCGCCGAAAGTGCAGGAGACCTCTTCCACTCCTGGGAGCGTAAGATTTCCTAGGTTTCCCTGAGGAGTTGACTGATTCCAATCCCTGAAAGGATCAGGAACAAGGCGAAGCCGGCTCGATAATCAATTATCTCATCGAGAAATAGCGTACCGCTTACTAGTGCTACGCAGGGAATTAAATAATTCATCAAAGAAGCAAAAGTGGCGCCCGACAAAAAGATTAGTTTGTAAAGCAGTACCGTTGCTACGGCGGTTGAGACAGTCCCTAGCCAGATCACCGCAACAATGGACGACCAACTCACCTCGCGGAACTGTGAAAAATTAATCAAAACAACTGGGCAGACTAAGAAAGCACCCAGAGTCATAACAGCTGCTGCAGAGATCAGCGAAGAAGTCTCCGGCAGTCGGCGAACGACAATCGCATTCAACGCGTAGCAAAAAGCACCAAACAATATGGCAGCTTGCCTGAGAAAATCATCTGACGTCCCACCTAACTGCATGATTGCTTCAGGACCCATGAGTGTCGCTATACCGGCAAATCCAAGCAAAAAACCTAAGCACTGAAATAAATTCATTCGTTCACCGGGTGCATAGAAATGCGCCAAAAACAAAGTAAAAAGCGGAATTACTCCCATGAGAAGTCCTGCCGTTCCGCTCGAGACAGATTTTTGTCCCCAAGCAATAACCGTAAATGGAATAACGCTTCCTAAGATCGACAGAATGAGGAAAAAACTCCACCGTCTTGCATCCTTCGGATACCTAGAGCCGCTAAGAAACAGCCACAGATTTAAAACAATCGCAGCCGTAATTAATCGGCCTGCAGCCACCTCGATCGGAGAGAGGTCCCTGATAGCAACTTTCAAAACAGCGAATGCAGTTCCCCAGAGGGCCACAAGTGCCAGAAGCAATACGACACTTTTAAGACCTGTTGGAGTTAGAATGGTATTCATGCGATCGACCCTCAATGGTAGAAAAAACGGAAATTATGGCCAAATCAGTTATCGATTCTGCTGAGTGGAAAAATGCTGCGCGAAGTTTTGCACGAGATCACCTGGTCGACAAAGCCCAGGAATGGGAAATGGCTGGGTTATTCCCTGAATCCTTACACCGAGAGGCAGCTAAAGCAGGCCTTACCCTCGTTATGGCACCTGAACCTTTCGGACCAAAACTTTCCTACAGGAATGTAGGCCACATCGCTGAAGAGCTTTCAGCAGGCTTTTTCCCATTCGCTCTTGCTTTAATCTCACACAACTATCTCGCATGGGCCATTCTTGGTGATGGGAATGAAAAACTTCGAGATCGCTATCTACCACGGATGAAAGCCGGCGAGATCCAAGGAGTGTTCTCTCTCACAGAGCCGCAGAGTGGTAGCGATGTCGCGGCCATTCAAACTGCCGCGACTCGTACCAGCAACGGATTTCTTCTT
>DKAI01000033.1 GCA_002450755.1 Deltaproteobacteria bacterium UBA6930 | reverse complement strand
CCTTCCTCAAGAAGCCGATAACAAATATGTGAGCCAAGAAAACCTGCTCCCCCTGTTACCAGAATTCGTCCAAGTACTTTCGCAGATTTCAAATCTCTTCCTCCACTAAGCTAAAGTAGGTTCATTACCTCAAACATCGGTGCACCAACCGAACAGCTCAATACTCTAGACAAATTCAACCTACGATAGGCCTATCTACTACCTATTTGTTAGCCTCGACGAAGTGGGCATCATTTCTCAGTAATCCATGTCGATAACCCCTTGGCGGCCAGAGCTCGGACCGTGGTCTCTAAGTTGTCACGCCCATGCAAAGGGCCGATACGAACTCGATGAGTAGAACCGTCACTAGTTTCATAGGCTTCGTATCCCTCGCCACGCAACATTTCCACCATCTGTAGGGCTTGTGTTTGATTAGAAAAAGCTCCCACTTGAATCGTAATCTCGCTCAACTGATCTCCCGTCCCTGAAGGATCTATGCTTTCCTCGACCCTCTCCATAACGTTCGGGTGGGGAATTTCCACGAATTTTTGAGAGTCTCTTTCAAGTATTGAGTCAGAAATCACGCTTTTAGCGTAAGTCCACGCCAAGTCCGATTCCTCCGTTGCGATTCCACCGATCACACCTCCTAAAAACCCTAACGAAATCAAGAAAAATGCCACAAGAACACTAGGGAGCCAAGAAATCGCTGGCCCTTCCTTTCTCTTCGTCTTTTGAGAGCTCACATCTTCTCCGGCGCATTCATTCCAAGAAGACTCAATCCGTTCCCCATTACTGTCCGCAAGCCCTTCGCGAGTGCAACTCTAGCTCTCGAAACCTCCTTATCGTCTCCGAGGATGCGGTGACGTTTACCGTCTTGGAGATAAGTATTCCAAATTCCTGCCAATTCTCGTAGGTAATACGGAATATGATGGGGTTCACGGCTTCCTGCCGCCATCAGAGCTACTTCTGGAAATTCTCCTAGTTTGCGAATGATTTCCATTTCTTCCAAAAGAGCTAATGGTGTTAAATCAACCGGGCCACCTCCCGACAAAGAAATTCCTCGCTTCTCTGCTTCCCTTTCGATCCCTGCCGTTCGAGCATAAGTATATTGTAAATAGTAAGCCGGATTCTTAGTCCAATCCGTCTCGCTAGCAAGATCTAAATCAAAATCGAGATGACCTTCAGGTTTTCGTTGAACCATGAACAGCCGAAAGACATCAACGCCGACTTCTGCAACTAACTCGTCTACTGTTATGAAGTTAGCAGCCCTCGTCGACTGCTTTACTGAACGATCACCGCTGCGAAGGGTCACGAACTGATTGAGAACAAGCTCAATCTCGTTATCACCATCGACCAGGGCTTCAGTCGCGGCTTTAACATAAGGGAACTGGTCAATATGATCAGCGCCTTGCAAATCGATTACAGTAACAAAGCCTCTTTCGAGCTTGTCTACATGATACGCTATATCCGGGAGAAGATAGGTTGGCTCGCCAGAACTCTTTACAACTACACGATCTCGCTCCAAGCCAAACTGCTCGGACTTTAGCCAAGTAGCACCATCCTTTTTGTAGATTAAACCTAGAGCACTCAATGCGGAAAGCGTTTCTTCTATCTTCCCATTTTCATACAAGGACTTTTCATTGAAATAAACGTCAAAAACGATGCCTAAAGAGTCGGTAGTATCTCGAATGCCTGCGAAAATAGTCTCTTCGGCTATCTGACGAAAGCGTCCCTCTCCCGGTTCTTCGATAAATTTCTCACCAACCTCCTCGTGAATGGTTGTAGCAATATCTTCAATATAATTACCTTGATACCCATCTCGCGGAAAGACCACCGGGAGGTCATCTATCGATTCTGGCCACGGAAGGTCCTGGTCTTTTAACGCTGATTCGGGTGGAGGACATGCCAGACCGAGAATTTCTAGGTACCTAGCCTTCACGGACTCCCCGAGGACTCTCATCTGTCGCCCCCCGTTGTTGAAGTAGTATTCCCTAGTGACCTGATATCCTGCAAATTGCAAAAGACGAGCAATGCAATCTCCTAAAACCCCTTGTCTCCCATGACCCAGACTAAGCGGACCCGTGGGGTTAGCGGATACAAATTCAACCTGAATTTTCTTTTTTCCACCTACGTTTGAAGAACCGTAGGAGTCTCCCAAAGCAAGAATGTCCGTTAGAACTTTCGCCCACTGATTGCCCTTTAGCCAAAAATTTAAAAAACCGGGGCCGGCCACTTCGGAACGTTCTATTAAACCGTCAGCGCTCCCTATAACTTCCAACAATTGTTCCGCAATCTCTCGAGGAGGTGATTTGAGACGATTTGCCACAAGCATCGCTGCATTACACGAAAAATCTCCATGACCTTTAGAGCGAGGGGTCTCGATTCGAACATCGAACGGGTCACCTCGGTATCCTGATTTACGAAGGAGCTTCTCCACGGCGAGAGTACAAGCACTTTCCAAAAGTTCTTTCATAGCCGTTCACGCAGTTCTAAGAAAGGCATCGTTACTGTGTACTCTCTTGGTAATGATCGTGTTCGAATACAGCGATAATTTCATCAGGACGTGAAAATTTCAGCTCGTTTCTAATTAGCTTTTCCCATTCAAAATCAAGATTTTCTAGCTCTTCTTTCTCTTTAATAAAACCCTGCAATGAGTCACGAGTTTTTTTAATACGTACCTGCGTCTCCTTGTAATCCTTTTCAAGACGAAGCCACGCTGGAATACCAGTCGAAGTGTTTAGAGCGGCGCCAGACATCGCAACAAAAAGCGCATAGGGCGCAAATTTCAGAAAATACCAACCTAGGCGCCTCACGGTATTGCTCCACCTAATCGAGTTTTATACGAGATATCATCCCATTCTCTTGGACCAATGAATCTGGAAACTATCCGGCCATTTGGATCGATCCAGTAGGTTTCAGGAAATCGAAAACTCTGATACAAGGTCGAAACTTTTCCCGATTGATCCAGCAATATTGGAAAACTTAGTCCCAGACGTTTTTGAAAATTTCTTACATCTTCGGGCTCGTCGCCTACAGCAACAGCTAACATCTGGAACTCTTCGTCCTTGAACTCATCG
>DKAI01000067.1:603-5583 GCA_002450755.1 Deltaproteobacteria bacterium UBA6930 | reverse complement strand
TATTGCATATGTTCTAGATGAGGCCGGAACATTTTCGACGCAGGTAAACCTGGAAACAGTGGATCTTGATCCTTTAGATGATTCAGATACTAGGGAGCTTCGTGAACTTGTAAGTCGTCACTTAGAGTATACCCAGAGCGAAAAGGCAAGGAAGGTAATTGAAAATTGGAACGAATTCCTACCGCAGTTCGTTAAGGTTTTTCCGAAAGATTACAAGCGCGCGCAAGAGGAACGAATGAAAGCGGGCAGCGGAAATGGGTGACGTAAAGGGGTTTTTGAAACACGACAGGCGAGGAGTTTCCTATCGACCTGTCAGCGAGCGTGTCAGTGATTATCTGCACGTACAGGAGAGCTCACCCGAAGAAATCGTTCAGGTTCAGGCATCTCGTTGCATGGACTGCGGTATCCCTTTTTGTAACAACGGTTGCCCACTTGGAAACATAATTCCTGACTTTAATGATTTGGTCTACAGGGGCCGCTGGCAGGACGCCTTGGAAAGACTTCATTCAACAAACAACTTTCCAGAGTTTACGGGAATGGTTTGTCCTGCGCCGTGCGAACAGGCATGTGTGCTCGGAATCAATCGTGATCCGGTTACGATTAAGCAGGTAGAGTGGGAGATCGTAACCCGGGGATGGGATGAGGGCTGGATTAAGCCAATTAAACCGGGAAGGCGTACCGGACGACGGGTGGCTGTAGTAGGCTCCGGACCCGCTGGACTTTCGGCCGCCCAACAGCTTAATCGTGTTGGCCATCAGGTGACTGTGTTTGAAAAGAACGATCGCATTGGTGGACTGCTTCGCTATGGAATACCGGACTTTAAGCTCGAGAAGTGGGTGATTGATCGGCGTGTTCAGCAAATGAGAGAAGAGGGCGTAATTTTCAAGACCGGTATAAACGTTGGTCTGGAATTGAATGCAATGGATGTACGGAGTGATTTTGATGCTGTCTTACTGGCGATCGGCTCCGAGCAACCGAGAGACCTTCCTGTTGAGGGGAGAACTCTCGAAGGTGTGCACTTCGCGATGGACTATCTCGTGCAGCAAAACCGCAGACTGGCGGGAGATTCGATACCTGCTTCCAACGAGCTTACCGCGAGGGGCAAGCATGTTGTCATTCTCGGGGGCGGCGACACGGGCTCCGATTGCATAGGCACTGCCCATCGACAGGGAGCCGCGAGTGTTACCTCACTTGAGCTCCTGCCCCGCCCACCTGAGGGTCGTCATGCTTCTGAGCCCTGGCCTCTTGCTCAGAAGATGTTTTTCAATATTTCGAGTTCTCATGCAGAAGGTGGAGACCGCGAATATGCAGTTCAGACAAGTCATTTGAGTGGCGAGGAAGGAGCGGTGAGAAAATTACACGCCGTAAGACTTCAGTTTGAAAATGATAGTCTAGAACGGCCTCAGTTTGAGACGATGAGAGAGGTGCAAGGTAGCGCCTTTGATCTGCCCGCGGACCTGGTGCTCCTGGCGATGGGCTTTCTGCACCCGATACATGAAGGAGTAGTCGAAAAGTTAGGATTGACCTTGGACGAGAGACGCAATGTGCAGGCCAATTGCGAAAATTTCGTGACTAGCCAACCAGGGGTTTTTGCTGCGGGCGATTGTCGCCGAGGGCAATCTCTTGTTGTGTGGGCCCAATGGGAAGGCCGCGAAGCGGCTCGGGCAGTAGATATCTATTTAATGGGCGAATCTTCCCTTCAATCGAGAACTTTTACCCCCTGACTATTGGATATTGGCAGTACCATGGCTCCCTCAGTAGCATGTAGGACATTGGAGAAGGGGACCATATGGCCGATCGGTACAACCCCAATACGGTGATTGATACTGCGGATCCTTCGGGCACGGAAGTCGAGCGAGCTAGCGAGATGACGAGGCTTGATCAGGGGGTCCGTAAACTAGTATCGAATCTCCGTTCGGGCGAGCAGAAAATTCTTCTGTTAGAAGAAAGGATTGATTCGAACGAACGGAAAATTCGAGAACTCGAAGAGCAACTTACCGTCGCAGGAGATCGCCGCCGTGATGTCCTTAAAAAGGTAGATGAACTCGTGGGCTGGATTGACAATGTGATTGAAGGGGAGGCGCATTTTGACTAAGAAGACCGTCCCTGTGAAAATACAAGGACGCGACTATCGGATTAGGAGTGACGGTGCAGAAGATATTGTGAAAGAGGCAGCAAAGTTGGTCGATGAGACAATGGGTGAACTCCGTAACCGGGCATCGGCGGTAGATTCTCTCGACGTAGCTGTTCTTGCGGCATTGAATCTTGCTAATCGCCTGATTGTGTCAAGTGACACGCAAGAAAGGCAATCTGGCTTTCTTGAAGAGGAGTCTGCTCAATTAAAAGCATTGATCGAACTAGTAGAAGAATCGCTCCTCGATCGTAACCAGGTTTCTAATTAGTGTTTTAAAGGCTCGTGATGAATCGTAAAAGGTTCCTTCGTAAAGAGATTTTTTTAAAGCTTTCGAATATTTCATGCGAGGAGAGAAAAAGGTCTAGTGGACTCGTTTGTGAAAGAATTGCGAACGGAAGTCTCTTCAAAAGTGCCGAGCGGATTATTTTTTACGATGCCAGAAGACATGAGTTGTGCTTGAAGCCACTTGTTGATATCAGCAAGTCTGAAGGGAAAGGTATCCTTTGGCCTAGAGTGGTTGGCGAGGACTTAGAGTTCGTTGCCTGTGAGAAATACGAAGACTTGGTGCCAGGTGCATTTGGAATCCTTACTCCTCCAATCACCATGTTGGGAGTTTCGCTCAAAAGCTCGGACCTCATTCTGATACCAGGTTTGGCCTTCGATCGTAGAGGTGTTCGTCTTGGGAGTGGGAAAGGTTTCTTTGATAGGGCTTTGTCGCGGCCTACCGCAAATCAAGCCCTTCGATGCGGTATCGGATACGAATTTCAGTGGCTTTCTTGGGTTCCACAAGAGGCGTGGGATCTTCGAGTTGATACCTTCATCTCACCAGATAAAACGAGGAAGCCGGAGAACTGGAGATGACCAAAGGTTTTTTGGAAGAACTTGGTAGTAGAGGTCTTCTTTATCAGCAGACGGCTGATTCTGAGCTAAAGGACCACCTTGCTTCCGGTCCCCGTGTTGGGTACTGCGGTTTTGATCCAACAGCCGATAGTTTAACCATTGGCAATTTAGTAGCGATTAAGCTTCTAGGGCTTTGGCAAAGAGCGGGACATAAACCACTCGTCGTTATGGGAGGAGCCACCGGCCTTATAGGAGATCCTTCGGGAAAAGATAAAGAGAGGCCACTTATTACGCGGGATATGGTCGAGGAAAATATTGCGGGGCAGCTACGCGTTTTTAAAAGGTTTCTAGATTTTGACGAAAAGAATCCAGCAAAGGCTGAGATCTTGAACAATGCGGACTGGCTGTCGGGTTTGAGTTTTGTCGATGCCCTGCGAGATGTTGGTAAGCATTTTTCTGTTAACTCCATGATCCTAAGAGATTCCGTCAAGACTAGACTCGAGGAGCGAGCTCAAGGAATTAGTTATACCGAGTTTAGTTATGTGCTTTTACAAGCCTACGACTTTCTCGAGCTTCGGCGATCCCGCCAGTGCACCGTGCAGATGGCTGGCTCCGATCAGTACGGGAACATCGTTGCTGGAATCGATTTGGTTAGAAGGATTTTGGGCTCAGAGGGGCAAGGTTGTTTTGGGGTTACCGCACCCTTACTGACTCATTCAGATGGAAGGAAAATAGGGAAAAGCGAGGGCTCCGTGTTGTGGCTGACTAGGGAACGGACCTCGCCCTTCACGTTTTATCAATACTGGATAAACGTCGCCGATGAAGAGGTCGGAAATTTTCTAAATTGGTTTACGTATTTTTCAAAAAATGAAATTTTGGACATATTGGAAGTCCATAAAAAGAATCCTGGCAAAAGACATGCCCAGCGCAATCTGGCACAGCATATGACTGATCTTTTGTATGGATCAGGAGAGCGTAGCCAAATCGAACTTGCCTCGGAGACTTTATTTGGTGGAGGGGATCCTAGGGCGATTCCGGAGGACATTTTGAGCCAAGTAGTGTCGGACCTGCCCCACACTGAACATTCCCTTGATTTGGCTTCGTCTCGTCTGCCCCTTTTGGATCTCCTGCCTGAAACTTCTTTGGCATCATCCAAGAGGGAGGCGAGAGAGTTTTTGAAAAATGGAGCGATCTGGGTCAACGGCAGGAAGGCGTTACTAGCTGATAACATTACGGTTTCTGACCTTTTGCCAGGCAGGGCTCTTCTTCTTCGCCGTGGCAAAAAGAAATGGCATGCCAGTACTTTTAAGAAAAGGTGATGATTCGACGACAAGAACTACGCACAGAGTCTAAATACCTTATTTACCGATAGTTTTTGCCTTGACGGAACTAGGTCCTAGTAATACTCTCCTTGCTCCGGTAGGAGTGCTCCTGCCGTACCAACTGTGAATGCTGAAAGGAGCGTGCGCTGTTGGCGCACGTAACTGAAACTGGAAGGGCCCGATACAGGCTCTAACGGTCTCGGATGCTCTTTGAAAACCGAATAGCTTGTGGTCCGATGAGAACGAACCTGGTTCTCATCTGGACGGTGACGGGTCCAACGAAAAACAACGCGCATCCTCGGCATAGGTGTCGGAGGGTGCAACGGACTACGAGGCCTTACGAGCCAGCTCGTATTGGCCTTGCCAAGTTCAAACTGGAGAGTTTGATCCTGGCTCAGAACGAACGCTGGCGGCGTGCTTAAGACATGCAAGTCGTGCGAGAAAGTTTTCTTCGGAGAGCGAGTACAGCGGCGCACGGGTGAGTAACGCGTGGGTAATCTGCCCTTAGGTTTGGGACAACATCGGGAAACTGGTGCTAATACCGGATAAGACCACGGAGTCTTTGGATTCTGTGGAAAAAGGTGGCCTCTCGTAGAAGCTACCGCCAAAGGATGAGCCCGCGTTCCATTAGCTTGTTGGTGAGGTAAAGGCTCACCAAGGCTACGATCTATAGCTGGTCTGAGA
>DKAI01000067.1:0-269 GCA_002450755.1 Deltaproteobacteria bacterium UBA6930 | reverse complement strand
CGGCCCAGACTCCTACGGGAGGCAGCAGTCGGGAATTTTGGGCAATGGGCGAAAGCCTGACCCAGCAACGCCGCGTGAAGGATGAAGGCCCTCGGGTCGTAAACTTCTGTCGGAAGGGAAGAAGGGTTTCATTTCAAATAGGCTTGAAATTTGACGGTACCTTCAAAGGAAGCGCCGGCTAACTCCGTGCCAGCAGCCGCGGTAATACGGAGCGTGCGAGCGTTAATCGGAATTACTGGGCGTAAAGCGTGCGTAGGCGGCATGGTCAG
>DKAI01000167.1:2758-6640 GCA_002450755.1 Deltaproteobacteria bacterium UBA6930 | reverse complement strand
CTAAAAGATTCACTCCTTTCAATAGAGAGTGACAAGGTAAAGCTCGATGTCATACACAATGCTGTCGGGGCAATTTCCGAGAGTGATGTCCAACTAGCCAAGGCTAGCGAAGCAATTGTCATAGGGTTTCATGTTAGAGCAGACAATGCGGGCCGTAAGGCCTCCGAAAGTCAAGGAGTAGACATAAGGACTTACAGGATTATTTACGAGGCTATCGATGAAGTGCGAGCTTCGATGGCTGGTCTTTTACCTCCAAATACAGAGGAAAAGTATCTTGGTCGTGCAGAGGTGAGACAGCTCTTTACGATTCCCAAGGTTGGTACAATTGCCGGATGTATGGTTTCGGATGGCGTGATGAAACGGGATGCATCTTGTCGTTTGCTTCGTGATGGCGTTCAAATTTATGAGGGAAATTTTTCTTCCCTGAAAAGATTTAAAGATGATGTTCGAGAGGTGCAGAGCGGCTTTGAGTGTGGCATCAGCATTGATGGATATAATGACCTTAAAGTCCAAGACGTAGTCGAGGCCTTCGAGTTTGAGGAAAAGCCCGCAGAGCTTTGATGGTTGTCGGAGCTGTACGTCTCGAACTGCTGGTTGTTGGATCTAGATCTCTTAAACAGAAGAGAGGGATCGTCCGCTCAATAGTGAGGCGCCTCTCCAGCCGGTTTACCGCTTCGGTTGGAGAAGTCGGGGCCCAGGACAGCAGAGAGCACGCGGTAATCGGTGTCGCTCTGGTGGGAATGGCCCGCCCTATCGTTGAATACAAACTAGAACGCCTGGTGCTTTTTTTTGAAAGTCTTCATCTTGCTGACTTGTTGGATTATCAATTGGACGTGGTGGCATTTCCTCCGGTCGCTGTAGGAGATGTAGACTCCACTGATGTGCGAGAGTTCGATGAAGCGTTCGCTCTGGCATTTGGAGGGCCCCCATTGATTAGCGGGGAAAACGAATAAAATGACGCGTAGGACTGATCGCGTTGGCGAACAAATTAGGGGAGAACTCGCAACTCTTTTGCGAGATGAGGTTGGAGATCCAAGGATTCAGTTGGTTACCCTTACGCAAGTAGACCTCTCTCCTGATTTTCGAAATGCCAAAATCTATTGGAGTAGCCCAGAAGCCGATTCGCAAGAGGTGAGAGCAAAAATATCGAATGGTCTCGACAGTGCTGCGGGTTTTCTCAGGACCCGTTTGGCCTCACTTCTCGTAATACGGAGGGTTCCTCAACTTGAATTCAGGCACGATCCGTCGCTTGCTCTTGCGACGCGCACATTGGAATTGATTCGAAAGGTGGATGAAGATGGTTAGGCGTAAAAGTAGGCGTCAAGAACCGCCTGGCCCTTGTGGTTTTCTGGTTGTTGATAAACCGGTCGGTTGGACGTCGCACGACGTGGTTGAGGCCGCCCGACGTTGGTTCGGGACGCGAAGGGTAGGACATTTGGGAACCTTAGATCCTTTGGCTACCGGTGTGCTTCCTCTGGCTATTAGGGAGGCGACGAAGTTGATTCCCTACCTGCCTGAGGCTGTAAAAAAATATTCGGGAACGATAAAGCTGGGAGTTTCTACTGACACTTTCGATGCCGAAGGAAGAGAAGTGGGACGGTACGATGGACCTTTCCCGGACGAAACGACCGTAAAGGATGCGCTTTTGCAATTCGTTGGAGAAATTATGCAGACGCCACCTTTGTACAGTGCCGTGAAGTACGGAGGAGAGCCCCTCTACAAGCTGGCCAGGAGGGGCGAATCGGTTAAGCCCCCATCACGGAAGGTGAATATCCAACAAATCGTGCTGAAAGCTTACGATCCTCCGGATCTTGAAATCTCGGTGACCTGTGGGCCGGGAACGTATGTTCGGGCAATCGCAAATGACCTTGGTCAGGTTCTAAATTGTGGAGCTCATTTAGCGGATTTAAGGAGGGAGGAAAGTGGCCCTTTTCGAATAGAAATGGCTTGTGTGCCGGACTTGCTCGATTCCAAGGAGCCGCCTCAGCTAGCAGAGTGCTTAATATCTCCCCACGAGGCACTTCAAATTTCGCTGATAGAACTCCCCGACGAAAAAGTGAGGCTAATTCGCAACGGAAATAGGATTTACGAGCCAACTATAACGTTGGGCACTAGGCGTCCCGGTCAACGTTTTATGGCTGGAGATTTGAAGGGACAATTAGTAGGGTTACTAGAACTTCGGCCTGATAAAAATTTGCACCCTTTAAGGGTCTTTCCGGCTGATTGACGAATCAAGGTTGCTGGCATACCAACACTCTGATAAATCTTCGCCAGCTAGTATTCGTAAGCGGCGGCCGAGAGGTGAAAACCCAAGCCGAAAGAGCTAGTTAATCGCTTAGTAAGGTCGCTACAATTTCAAAATGCTCAGGTCTTTGTGGCCCGAGCCAGGACAGAATGTTTGGAAGGTTTAAAATCGTGATTAGTGGTGATACAAAGAGTGGACTTATTGCAAAGTATCGTACTCATGAAAACGACACGGGTTCGCCCGAGGTCCAAGTTGCTTTGTTAACAGAGCGCATAAATGGTTTGCAAGATCACTTTAAGGATCATGATAAGGACCATCATTCTAGACGGGGACTGCTCAAGTTGGTTAGTCAACGCCGCCGGCTGCTTAATTATCTCAAAGATAATTCGCCGCAGCGTTATCAAGAGTTAATTGGCGAATTGGGGCTTCGTCGCTAGCGAGATATTCCTTCTGAAGGACAGGAGGACTTTCCGTCAAGGGACGGAAAACAACAGAACGGGGATATGGCCCAAAAAGATTCTCTGGGGTGTGGGAGTCGATAATCTGCAAAAGGAAGATTCTTTTGTGGATTAGCGATCCCGCATTCCTGTTAGGCCTATTTACTCCCCTACATTCCACGGGCACCCTCCTTCAATGAGGATGCGAAGCCGTGGTAAGGATATAAAATGCCTAATTGGTTTAATGCCGAATCCGTAACTACGGAGGTAGGTGGACGTCGGTTAACTATCGAAACAGGAAAAATGGCAAAGCAAGCGGCTGGGGCAGCAGTGGTAACCTACGGGGACACTGCCGTTTTAGCGACTGTTACTCGAGCAAAGGCTAGGGACGGCGTGGACTTTTTTCCGCTCACTGTAGATTACGTCGAGAAAACTTCGGCGGCGGGGAAAATACCGGGAGGTTTTTTTAAAAGAGAGGGGCGACTTACCGATAGAGAGATTCTCGTTTGTCGTTTCATTGACCGGTCTTGTCGACCGCTCTTCTCAGATGGTTATATGGACGAGACGCAAATAATTTGCACCGTCTTAGCAGCAGACGGCGAGAATGAGCCTGATATTCCTGCGTTTCTTGGCGCATCCGCAGCGCTCACGATTTCAGGGTTGCCGTTTCTTGGTCCGATCGCGGGCGTTCGAGTGGGACGGGTCGATGGGACATTTCTAACTAACCCCACGCCAAATCAACGAGAAAATAGTGATTTTGATCTGGTTGTAGCAGGAAGTAGGGACGCACTTGTGATGGTTGAGGGAGGTACCGACGAAGCTTCTGAAGGCGACGTACTTTCGGCTCTTCAGTACGCACACGATGCGTTAGTTCCTCAGATAGATCTACAAGAAGAACTCTTGAAGAAATGCGCTCCTGATCCGGCTCAGGTGCCGATCCGGCAGGTCGATCAAGACTTAAGTTCCCGGATCAGAGAGATGGCTGAAGAGCGATTAAGCAGTGCGATCTCAATAACGACAAAGGCTGAGCGATATGCGGCTATCGATGAAGTCGAATCGGGCGTGACGCAGGAGATAGTCGATGAATACGCCAAGGAGGAAGTTTCTCTTGCGAGCCTGGATGCTATAGAGCGCAGGAGAGAAGGCCTACGCAAGTTGACGCATGACACTAAGGAAACTTTGCATGATCTGCGTTCGGAA
>DKAI01000167.1:0-2390 GCA_002450755.1 Deltaproteobacteria bacterium UBA6930 | reverse complement strand
CCTTCAGATATTCGACCGATTGCGTGTGAGGTACGAGCAGTTCCGCGGGCCCATGGTGCAGCACTTTTTACGCGAGGAGAAACACAGGCATTAGTTTACGCCACTTTGGGCAGTGCAAGTGACGCACAAATCATAGATTCATTAACGGAGCGTGTTCAGAAGCGTTTTATGCTCCATTACAATTTCCCACCGTTCTCAGTTGGGGAGGCACGATTTTTGCGCGGTGCCTCTCGGAGAGAGATCGGTCATGGACACCTTGCCGAGAGGGCGATTGCGGGTGTTCTGCCCGAAGAGGATGATTTCCCCTACACCGTCCGTGTTGTTTCGGAAATTCTAGAATCAAACGGATCTTCCTCCATGGCATCCGTTTGTGGAGCAACACTATCGTTGCTCGATGCGGGAGTGCAGATCAAGGCACCTGTGGCGGGTATTGCGATGGGGTTGGTTCAGGAAGGCGACCGTTACGTGGTGCTCTCAGATATTCTGGGAGACGAGGATCACCTCGGAGATATGGACTTCAAAGTAGCGGGGACCGCTGCAGGTATAACTGCACTCCAAATGGACATCAAGATTAAATCTGTAGACTGGAAGGTCATGGAGGAGGCTTTGAGTCAGGCTCGAGAAGGCAGGCTGCACATTCTCGAATGCATGGAGAATGAAACAAGTCAAGATTTAGGAGGCCGCATGGGCCCGCGGGAGGACCTCTCGGAGTGGGCTCCCCGCCTGGAGGTTCTTAGGGTGAAACCAGACAGAATCCGAGACGTTATTGGTCCAGGTGGACGAGTTATTCGTGGTATTCAGGATATTACGGGGGCTAAGGTCGACATAGATGACTCAGGCGAGGTCACGATTTTTTCCCCTGATCGTGCCGCGCTTGAAAAGGCTCAGGCAATGATCGAGGAGCTGACGCAGGAAGCTGAGATCGACAAGCTCTACTGGGGAAAGGTCAAAAGAGTCACGGATTTCGGGGCTTTTGTAGAGATTTTTCCGGGGACAGATGGTTTGATACACATTAGCCATCTTGCGGATGGGCGTGTAGATAAGGTTACTGATGTAGTTAACGAAGGAGATGAGGTTTTAGCCAAATGCATTGATATCGACCCTAGTGGTCGCATACGCCTTTCTAGGAAAGAGGCGCTAGAACATGCCAGTACCGACGGCTAATTTCTGTGTGTGAGCTACGAAATTTCACTAAAAATTCCAGTTAGAAGGCTCCCGGGAGCCTCTGCGCTGTCTCTACCTGCCTACGCGACGGATGGTTCCGTCGGGCTTGATCTTCCAGCTGCTGTCGATGAGTTCGTGTTGATAGACCCGGGAGCTAGGGTTCTCGTGCCAACGGGATTTGCTCTAGCAATTCCAAAAGGATACGAAGGCCAGGTTCGACCGCGAAGTGGTTTGGCGGTCAAGTACGGCATTACCATTCCGAATGCCCCGGGTACGATAGACTCGGACTATCGAGGCGAAGTTAAGGTGCTATTGCTTAACTGCGGCGATGAACAGGTAACTGTTAGAAGGGGAGACCGGATCGCGCAGTTAATAATTGCCCCGGTCACGCGTGCAGAGCTGATTGAGGTCCCAGTTCTTGAGACAACTGAACGGGGAACTGGTGGCTTTGGCCATACAGGAAGAGGCGAATCTTGAAAACCCCAAGCGTACGCGACTCCGATTACCCACCACCTTTAGGGAGCGAACCAATTCGGCCTCGCCCTCCCTCGCCCAGTATTCAGGTCGAAAAGCGCCAACCTAGTAATTTGACCCTGCGTTTGGTTACGGCAGGGTTGCTTATTCCCCCAGTTTTGTACGCGATTTACGCCGGAGGGCTCTGGGTGTTGGGTGTGGTTCTTCTCGGAACAATGATAGGGCTGCGTGAATTCTATCAGCTAATCGAGCAGAAGGGAGCACAGCCAATTCGAGGCTTCGGTTATGCGTCAGGTATAACACTGCCCGTTTTGGCGTACGTGGGCGCTCAAGAGCAGGCTCTCGTGATTTTTACAGTAGTGCTGCTCGCTACAATGGTGGTCCAGCTGACCAAGTCCCAAATTAGTGAAGCGTTATCTAGTATTTCGGGAACTTTTTTTGGAGTGTTTTACGTTGCCTGGCTCCTCTCGTATGTCGTTGTGCTCCGAGATTTTCACGGTGTGGTAGCAAGTTTTCGTTGGGGAGAAGAAATCTCCATATCTATGCATCCCGAGGTCGGTGGGTATTATCTGTTTTTTGTGATTACTGTTGTGATACTTGGAGATGCAGGAGCCTATTTTGTGGGACGTGCATTTGGTAAGAGACGACTTGCCCCTCGTATCAGTCCAGCCAAAACTGTGGAGGGGGCGTTGGGGGCTCTCTTGGCAGGAATGCTAGGTGGGTTAGCCGTAAAAAGCATATTCGATGTTCTG
>DKAI01000037.1 GCA_002450755.1 Deltaproteobacteria bacterium UBA6930 | reverse complement strand
ACCCATCGCCACCACTCACAAAGAGATCTCTAAACCTCACAAAGGTAGGTACTGGGAATGATCGATTTACAACGCCGTTTCGTACTCCTCGACCGGGACGGAGTTCTAGTGATGGATTCCGGCTATCCTCATACCCCAGAGGATTACGAGCTACTTCCTGGCGCTGTGGAAGGGGCACGTCAGCTTTCAGAATCAGGTTGGCGTCTCGCGATCATCAGTAACCAAAGTGGAATAGGACGTGGTATTTTCTCTATGGAAGACTTCCAACTATTTCATAACCGACTTCTATCTGACCTCGCACGCGCTGGGGTTCCAATTGCGGGTACGTTTATCTGCCCACACGAGCCTCAGTTAGGCTGTGATTGCCGAAAGCCCGCTCCAGGACTCATCTTCCGTGTCGAAAGCGAGCTCCACGCTAGGCTCCAAGAAAGCATTATAATTGGGGATAAAACGACTGACATAGAAGCAGGTCGCAGAGCAGGTTGCCTTGGAGGAATCCTCCTTGGAGGAGGACGAAGTATTCCTAACCTAATGGCAGCAGCCGAAATGATTACCCAGGGCGAAGTCCCTTACTTTTAAATTTCCACTAAAGAGCGCCATAGCTCTTGTGTGTCTGGGGAATCACCCGGACGTTCTGCACAAATGTCTCAGCCAGCCTTGCCAGACTCAACAAAAGTTCTGCCGCAGGAGCATTATGCACAGTGCCCGAAGGAGTAACGGGCTGCAGTACTAAGGTCGCATTTGGAGCGATCTTAGCTACCGACAACGAAATCTCCTCTATTTCGCTCTTTGTTGTCCAAGGAGTGATCACAACCTTGACAGTTAAAAGACCCACCGCTCGAGCTAGCCCCAGGAACCTCTCGTGTAGAGGCGAAAATGATACGGGCTGTGGTCCGCCTGCCACTTTTACGTCTTTGGAAAGTTTCCAATCCATTGAAATAGCATCCAATGACGTCAAAACTTCCGCAAGTCTCCGAAATTCGAGACCGTGTGTCTCAAGTTGAACCTTCGTACCGAGAGCCTTTAAGGCCGAGGCCATCTCGGGAAGAGATTTCTGAAGGAGAGGCTCACCACCGGTGAGACTTATCCAACGATGTGAGGAAGCTGAAAGATTCTTCGCTGCATCAAGGACTAAATTCATCGAAACAGGATTTTCAACTTTCAGAAACTTCCCACTACCACGCTGCTTTTCAATCCTGCAAGATTGGGACGGTTTCCAAGTATGTGGAGAATCGCACCAGCTACAACGCAAATCACACCCAGCAAAGCGGATAAAAAGTGTGCTCTCACCAACGCTCGGTCCTTCTCCTTGAACGGATGAAAAAATTTCAACGAGGTTGGAATCCACGCGTAGCCTATCCTTCGAGTAGTGAGCGGCCCATGGCAATTTCATTCAATATCTGATCGAGTTTCTCCGGACTATCTTCAAGTCCGACTGCCCTAAGCCGCGCGACGTGATCAGCATCCTCAAGTCCCTCCGCCCAAGAAAATTTCTCGACGAGATGCTCAACCATGGCTCCACAATCAAAGGCTCGTTGCGCGCTGGTGTCGTTACTAGCCAAAACCAACACCTCACCACTCGAGTGCCAAACGAGGGAAAGCGGAACATCGTGCCGTTCCCTCGCGACACGTGCCGTCAGGTGAAGATCCAAGTGGACTGGTACCTCAACACTTACGAGCCCAAAGCCACCGAAATGGGTAAGGCGAAAATCTCTGCTCGACACAAAACTCACTTCAGGAGGGAGTTCCGGTATGGCATCCTGCGCAGCCTCCCTAGCTAAATCGGACGGCCGTCCAGCAAAGAGCGGATCTAGAGCTGTTCCTACGGACCCGACTCGTTTCGCCTGATCGTCCAGCCTGTCCCACCAAACCCTTCCCCAGCGCTCAAAGTCATGTTCGGAAAAGCGGCCCGTAGCCAGATCGACAAGTTTGTCAGTAAACCTACTCCTTCGCCCGCACTTACTTAGTACGGCCGAAAGGGGGCTATCCAAACCAGGAGTGAGACACAAGGACTGACTTCCTATCGCTTCCCTCATGCCACCTTCGTCTTCTGGAAGCCATGCCTGGTGATCAAACCAAACTATCCTATCTCGGTAAAGTGAGGCCGCCTGGATAGCGTCTTTGGCAGGCTTTGCCCTTTGTCCAACAACAAAAAATGAAGTGTTTTCAGATAGATCTGTTGCTACACCTCGAAAAAAAGTCATCATTTCCTCTTCAGGGTAAATCCAAATTCCTTCTAAATTTCGTAAATCTCGCCCTAAAACAATTGCAGCCAAAAGGGCACCTCTATTGTCCCCGCAAAGAATTGCCGCCCTGCCTCGCGGCATTCGAAATTCCGTAGAGAGCTCAGTCTCCCCTGGCCTCTCCTGAGCCGCGTTATCGAATTCGGGACGAGCGGCCACACGAAGCAAACGTCGCCTCTCTCTCTCAAGCCTCACCTGCTCCGCCTCCGTCAAAGGCTCCTCCGCAAGCTCGGAGGCTTCGTACTTTACTTCAACAGCTTCTGCTGGATCTGAGGGTTCTGGCGCTACTAAAGGGAGGCCGTCTTCATCAACTTCGATATCCGGTTCAGCCGATTGAGAGTTTTCGGACACAACGGTATCGCCTTCAATATCGCTAGAAGAAACCATTACGTTTTTCTCTTCCTCAGCTCGTTCAGCAGCTCTGTCAGCCCTCTTTCGCCCCCGACGACGCCGTCGTCGCGATGGGTCAGCCCCCAATCGTTCGTCATCAAGGTCAAACAGCGAAATCTCCTCTAATTTTTGCTCCTCCAAAGGCCCTCGATCCTCCGTCCCTTTCTGGCTTTGGTCGACCTTAGGGTCAACAGACCTTCCTGCGCTGGGTCGTCGCTCGCGATTTCTTCGAGGTCTTCCTCGGCGCTCGGGAGGAGGAACATCGCGAGGGGCTGAAGATCCACCAGATTCGCCTTTCGCTAAAAATTCGACATGAGATCCTGAACCCTCGTTCACTGACAGGTATTGGACAGGAAAGCGAAGATGAGCGAGTAAATTCTCTGCAGATTCTGTATAGGTTCGAGCAGAAAGTACAACGGTCAGGCCTTGAGCAAAGTCGGGACCAAAATCAGACTGAAACAGAGCAGGGAGAAGCTCTCTTACCCTAACCAGTCCACCCACAACTGACAAGGCTTCGGCAAACCCGAAGTCTTGACGCACAGCACACAAGACAAGACCTCCTTCTGGACCTATGCCCACCGCGTCAATCGGGTCAAAAACTCTTCCCGACAGCGGCCACAATATGGCCGACCGCAGACCCAAGTGGTACACCAATGCCATAGAGGCACGACCCCGAAAACCGTCATTCCCTTCCCTGGTTCTTCGATCATTGACAAATTTTCTGACGTTCCCTTCCAGTCGATCTAGAACGTCAGCCAGAGAATCCATTTGAACCTCGGACTCAGCTTTTTGAGGCAATAGCGTCCGCAGCACTAGAGCATCATTTTCCCAGGAGAGCACAGCCAGAACCCGACCACAAATACAAAGCTCTCCGGTCTTGCCATAGGCTCTTACCGAGCCGCCATACTTCGCCGCAAGGCCCGAAAGTCCCGACACGCAACGGCCCGTTAGAAGACTCTTTTGAGGCTCGGTCAACCGACTGGTTAGCCAACTGATTGGAACTGGAGAAGGTTCGTCTGGACTAGGTGTTGCGATCGGCTGGCTCCCTTGAACCAAATGACTGGTGACATTCTCGGGAAGACTCCCCAACCCCGCGAGTTGTAACTGGTCGTCGCGACTAAGCTCGGTACCCACAGCGAGAAATTTTTCTACTGGATTATCTCCAACTTCAAGCACTTTTTTGGCCACCAGAGCCGCTCCGACTGCCTGACCTATGCTGTGAGCTCTTGCCACTACCGTCTTGGCGACTCCTTCTCCCGACGTTTCTCCAAAGATTGCATAGTTACGAGGGACTCCTTCAATATCGATAGAAGCCAGATCTCCTTCCACCAATCCCCACTCGCTTACTTTGTTTAGCTCGGAAAGATCAATCTCACTCGGTCGGTCTGTTGTAACTTTTCGTCTTCTTCTCCCGAAACCTCTTCGCATTTATACTCCCAAAGACCCTTGAAGTCGGATTTATCCAGACCGTAGGCCAAGCTAATACTTTTTCTTCTTCACGCTAGCTAACCAGCTGCAGGCTACTCTCCAAAACACGTATAAGTGGGGGTTTAGCGGAACTGAGACAAGGTAACGAACTTACGGAGCCACTATAAGGGAATCTTCCTGATCCACATTTTCTTCCTTAGCCTTTGGCAGGAAAGACGATAGAGGCGTTTCCACAAAATACCGCGCTACGGCGTTTCGAGTTGGCGGTTGATCCAAAAAAGCTCTGGCAGCCGCAAGGCAAGCCTTAGCTGTCTCCAGACTACCCTGTTTCCAATGAATATAAGCTGATTCTTTATATCTCTCAGAAATCTTGATGCCCCTTGTCTCACCAAAGAACTTCTCGAGACTTTCATCGATAATCTCGTTTACCTGATCCATCTTTTGCTTCTCATTAAGAACAAGGGGCCCATCGAGTCGATCCTGGATTTTTTGGGCCACCACCTCTAGAGCCTTCGTTTCAGGGGGCCATGGACCAACCTCCCCCTTTTTCGCGAGCTCAATGACGAAATCGGCATCCAAATCTTCGGAGTCCCCCAATGCTTCAAAAGCAGCATCGCCTGGAGTTGAGGCCGTAAGAGACTCTGCATCCACGAGATGGCCTCTCCATTCCGACAAACTTGCAGGCATTGGTCTATCCGTAGGGTGTCCAGCAACAGCGCGGGCGACGAGAGCTTTCACGAGATCTACCTCAGCAACTGCTCCGGCTTTAAGCTCTTTCAGGAAATTTCGGACCTTGCTGCGGCCCGCTGAATAGACCCGAACACCGAGAATCCCTCGATCTTCCGAGACCGTGACCTCAAATAACCGTAGTCCGCCAGCGGGGTTTTCTTCGACAATGAACAAAAGACGAGTGCCACTCGGATCAATCGGCGTCACCGCGGCAGTATTAAAACTTTCTTCAAGTGCAGGCAATGTTACTACCTTCGCCTCTGGAGCAGTTTTAGGCAGATCGATACCTCGTGATCGTAAGAAATGCTTCGCTCTTCTGATCACCTTGCGCGCCGTCTTATTAAGATCCGCAGGATTCAGCTCAAGAATCGCAGCAAGGCCATCTGCCTCCTCGAGCCAAGCTTCGACTAACTCTTCTCCAGCTACTAAATTCTTGTTGAGAAGCCAACCCAAGAGCATTACGGAGCTCGACCTCTCGAGGCTCTCGAGCAGTCGCATGGGATCTCCATTCGCTGGTCTGATTACATCTGCTAGATCAGGAAATGAATCAGCAGCACCTTCAAGAGCAGAAGCCAAACTCATCACGAGCCTCCCAAAAAAACACCAAGCCTACCGTAGTGAAGGCGTATACCTGGCGAAAAAAAAACTTACCTGAAACCATCACCTTACTTTGAGCCCGAGACAAGTTTTCTGTGCTCTGCCTGAGCAAATCGGTCCGTCATACCGGCCAAATAATCCGCTATCGCTCTCGGTTCTCCTATTGTACCGAACTCTGCGTGAATCCTCTCTGGAAGGAGAGTCGGGTTACTGAGATAAACTTTAAAAAGTTCGGAAACTATACCGGCGGCCTTCTCACTCATCTCTACGACTTGTTTATGGTAATAGAGATTGTCGAACAGAAACTCACGTAACTCAAGCCTCTCTTGATCCAAATTACTTGGATACCCCACTACCCTCTTCTCGCAGTCCAAGACGTCCCTAGGTACCAGGCAAGGCAACTCGGCGATACGCTTGCCCGACTCTTTTATCAAAGCAGACGAAAGTAAGTCTATCAGAGCAATGACCGTTGCCGAAGCGAGGGTTCTCCCATCAAGGTTTCCAAACGCATCTTCCGCTACTTCCCTAGCCTTGACCCAAAGAGTCACTTCTTCGAGCTGTTCTAACTTAAGAATCTTGGACCGAAGACCGTCATCAAGATCGTGGTTTAAATACGCAATCTCGTCCGAACAATCCGCGATCTGCGCCTCAAGACTTGGATTTAAAGCCTGACTTGGAAGCTCCACCGGATGTTCCCAGTCACAGCCGTGCTTAGCAATTCCCGATCGCGTTTCGTCTGTCAAATTAAGACCCCTTATGCCCGGGTAGCGTTCCTCAAGCCAATCAACAATCCGCAATGTCTGACGGTTGTGGTCGAATCCACCATAGCCCTCCATGTGCTCAGCTAATGCATGCTCTCCAGCATGCCCGAAAGGTGTATGGCCTAGGTCATGAGCAAGCACAATCGCTTCTGATAAATCCTCGTTTCCACGCAACGCACGTGCA
>DKAI01000211.1 GCA_002450755.1 Deltaproteobacteria bacterium UBA6930 | reverse complement strand
G
Organism: Deltaproteobacteria bacterium UBA6930; assembly: GCA_002450755.1. Classification (GTDB taxonomy): domain Bacteria; phylum Myxococcota_A; class UBA9160; order UBA9160; family UBA6930; genus UBA6930. The sequence goes on along the minus strand of DKAI01000211.1, from coordinate 8,253 downwards.
GAGCCCGTAGTAATGCCGAGGAACCTCCGTCTCCCGAAGGTGCCAAAACAACCCCCTTTCCTCCCTGCTCATCCAATGATCTGAAGAGTTTTGAGACTTCTTTGGGTAGTGCTCCTGCGACGTCGCCTAAAGTTATTAGAACTCTTGAGGCTCCGAGTGAACAGATTCTTTGAGTGGCGACATCGAGAGAGGGGTTTAAACCGGGTGTCTCTATTAGCATTGCTTCTGCCCCACGACCAATTGCAATGTTCGCCAATGTTTTGTCTGGAGTTACTACAAAAACGGTATCAACCTCGGGAACATTTCTCATACATTCAACAAGGTCTTTAAGCATTGCGACAGTGACCAGCTCGACCGCGCGTCGAGGCAAGTCAACTGCAAGACGGGACTTGGTGCTTTGCAGTTCTTTTATGGGAAGAAGGACTGGGGTCATACGATTCTTTATCTTTTTACTACACGCATCAGCTGAGATTTTCGGCCAGACGTACAGCCTCTAAGGCAACAGCTTCCGATTTCGCTTGGTCCACCATCAACGTATCTAACACTGAAGTTTGGTATCCGAGCTTTTTTATTGCATCCAATTGTTCCACATCCTGCTCATCAAATATCATGCCTTTGCAGAAGTCCGAATACAAGTTCGCTATTCCGCGCGCGGATACTTCCACTCCGATAGCCTTGAGCAAACGATCCGCTGGGCCCTTAATCGGAGATCCTCCTACGATGGGGGAGACTGCCACCACAGAGGCTTGAGTCCGATGAAGTGCCTCTCTCACACCTGATAAAGCTAGAATTGGACCGATAGAGACAACTGGATTACTCGGGCAGATGAAGATAACGTCGGCGTGCAGAATCGACGGTATAATCTGGGGCCCGGGCTGCTGAGTTTTAGCCGCGGATAAGTCTATTTCAGAGACATTGTCGGGGGCCCCATCTCGGATGAGGTATTCCTCAAAATGCATTCGTCGTCCATCGTTCAACCTTATAAAGGTCGGGCATGGCCCGTCAGACATCGGCAAAATTAACGATCCAATTTCGAAGTACCTCCCAAGTTCCCGGGTAACATCTGTTAGTGACGCACCTTCCTTCAGCTTAAGGGTGCGGTGCAAACAAGTAGAAAAATCGAGGTCGCCAAGGCGAAACCAAGTATCGTGTCCGAACTGACTCAGAGTGTCGATAATAGAGAAGTGGTCTCCCTCTAAACCGAATCCTGCAGAGGCATTGACCTTCCCTGCTAAGGTGTAGGTTACTATGTCCAAATCGGGAGAAACGTGTACTCCATAGAACTCTCTATCGTCTCCTGTATTTCCGATAATTGTTATCGTTGCAGGATCACAAACCTTCACAAGACCTCGGAGAAAACGGGCCGCTCCGACGCCTCCCGCAAGAGCAACTATTCGAATCCCCTCAGCCATAGGTCCTCAATTCGCGCTAATAGCCGCACGTTCCGCACGGAGCGTCTCCAGAAGTTTTAATGAATCGGGAAGTCGTTCACCCAACTCCCTTAAGGTTGCAAGGTGTCCGGCTTGGTCAATTTCTTTCCCTTCGCTCCTACTTATAAGAGACTTAAGAGCCTCTTCATCAGTTGTTATAGCTTCTTGTAAAGCCGATATTTCTGCGTCCAGGACGTTGATTCTTTCTTGGTCGACAAAAGTTTGACCGGATGCTGTTGGACTTTTTTCTGAAGGTGTTAAACGGGCATTTTGGGAGAACCCGCTCTTTCTCGGTGCCATCTTTTCGCTAAAGCCGATTTTAGTTTCCTCAGTCTCTTCGCCTCCCTCTGGTGGGGATCCGCCTCGTTTGAGTTGGCGCCGTAAAACTTTCGGGATTCGTTCTACATCGGTCGTGTAGTGTGAGATTCCGTTTTGGTCTATCCACTTGTAAATTTTTGGTGTTTTCTTCGCATTGTCCTCCGAGTAGCTCATTTGTGCCGTGCTCAACGACGCAAAGATTATCGCCATAGCAACGGTTACCAGATTGATTCTCTGGAGAAGATTTGAAAAGCAGTTTCTAAACATAATGGAAGTGTTCTCGAGCTGGCTTTATCAGTCAAGCTGGGGAGTAAATGGACTCTAAATTTTTCGAAATTCGACCAGTCAGGCCGCCATTCTTTCGTTCGGGGGTCCCCGAACTGTATCTGAAGTCTCTCCTAGTCAGCCACGTCCGCTGCAAGATTTTCGTGAAAGAGCCGTTCGGCTTCTTCGTCGGTTGGCCTTTCCTTTAGTATTTTTTCGTAACGATCCCAATCTTCCTTGGGTGCTCCAGGTTTTGGCATTTGCCTTGCGAGGAAGTTCACTGCCTCGATCGGAGTCTCAACACCGTGAGGGACTCCATCCAGTAGCCCAATTGGATAGAGGGCAGTATCGACTGCGCGACCAACTAGACAGCGAGGACAAGTCTCACCGAGGAGAGGTAAGACGAGATAAGGGCCTTCCGGCATTCCGTAGACACCTAAGGTTTCGTTCATTGTCTCTGGAGGTTCTACAGCTAACCAACGTTCGGATGGGCGCGTTAGGCCACCAATGCCGAGGGTAGAATCTATAAGCAAAGCCCCCAAATGGCTTCCGGCTCTTCTTACTTTTCCTTGCAGTAGACTTTGGACAGCGTCTCTGGGTCGGGCGAGGTTCTCTAAAGCGTTTCGCACGCCGGCTTGGCCCCACTTAGGCATGATAAAATTGTAACCCCGAGCCACAGGCTCAAAAAGGTGATCCAGCAACCAAAAGTTGAAACTCCGATTTGCGCTGTTGAAGCCCTCTCTGGCCCCTCCCCAGCTCGGCTGTCCGCATAGGATGGCGCAGGCAATAATCAGTAAAAACTTGCTGCTGAGGCGCCCTCGAGTTCGATCTCCCATTCCCAGGACTTTGAAAAATTTAAATATGTCTTTGCTAGTCATTTTAGTTGCCTCTCTCAATCTACACTGAAGCTTACAGCGTAGAGCGGTATACTCGTATAGCCCCTAGGGGCGAAATTTGACAAAATAGTGTCTCTGAGACAACCGCCCCTTTGGATAGACCCTCGAAACCGGCTAGGGATGGTGGGTTTCGGGGGATTGGGCATCCTCTTTGACTGACTTAGGTCATATTTGTCATGACCTGCTCGGGGTTGATTTAGCTCAATTCCATTGGTCTACGACGAAGTAGAAAGGTAGCCATGCTTCCGTTTGACTCTCGGTTCTTAAAGGGGCTTTTGACAGGTTTCACGATTTTTCTTGTTCTGGGACTTACGGTAGGTGCCTCCAGTAGTCTTGGAGACAATCGCTACAAGATGTTGTCCATACTCAGCGATGCTTTTAGATTGATTAGTCAGAATTACGTCGAAACTGTCGACGACCGATCGCTTGTGCAAGGTGCAGTAAGGGGAATGCTCGCTTCGCTTGATCCTCACTCAAGCTACTTAGATCCTGATTCTCATAGGGAAATGAAGACCGATACAAGGGGAGAGTTTGTAGGTTTGGGGATCGAAGTTGTTAAGAAGAGAGAAGGTTACGTTGAGGTGGTTTCGCCTATCGAAGGCACGCCGGCCGCGAAGGCTGGTGTGAAGCCCCAGGATCAGATTACTCGTCTTTGCCCAGGCAAAATACCCCATGATTGGGAGAGCCCCTGTCGGACGACAGAAGGTCTTGAACTTCATGAAGCGGTTGCTTTAATGCGAGGGCCCAAAGGATCTTCAATCACTATTTATATAAAGCGTGAGGGCTTGGTAGGGCAAAAGGCGATTGAAATAGTTCGTGATTTGGTAAAGGTCGCTTCCGTAAGTACTGAGCTGCTAGACGATGACTACGCCTATTTTAGAGTGAGATCTTTTCAGCAGCGCACTGCGGAGGAATTAGAGCTTTCTATTGCGCAACTGTTGAGAGAAAACGAAGTCGAACTTTCAGGAGCGATTATTGACCTTCGTGACAACCCCGGCGGCCTCTTGGATCAGGCTGTGGCAGTCGCGGACCTGTGGCTGGATGAAGGATTGATCGTTTACACAGAAGGTCGCCAAGACACATCAAAAAGTGAGTTCCGGGCAAGGTCGGGAGCTGAGGCTCAATACCCCCTTGTGGTTTTAGTTAATGAAGGAAGCGCGAGCGCTTCAGAGATTGTTGCTGGAGCATTGCAGGATCAAAAGAGAGCGCTGGTTGTAGGTGTCCCCACATTTGGGAAAGGATCGGTGCAGACCGTTTACCCTCTCGAGGACGGATCCGGTTTACGTCTCACCACAGCCCTTTACTACACACCGGATGGACGTTCAATTCAGGAGGTTGGTATAGAGCCTGATATTAGGGTAGACACTTCTAGTCAGCTCCCTGCAGAAACGACGAGACACGTGCGTCCGCGTGAGAAGGATCTTAAAGGCCATTTTCCTCGACCAGAAGGACGAGAGGTCAGGTCTACTTTCAACTACGAGAATGATATCCAGCTCGCAAGAGCAATAGAGGTTTTGAAGAGTTGGACATATTTCGAGAGTCTAAGGCAAAAGGAGAGTCCCCCGGGAGAACCGGTTCGGGCCGCAGAAGTCGAATGAAGAGGCGGACTATTAGTCGAAAGCTATTTTTGGTGGCGCCTTGTTGATGGGTCCCTTTGAGCAGGAGCAAGGTGCCTTAGGCCGGCATGTGTTTTCGGTTTCCCAAGTGGTTACTGGGCTCCGTGCTCTACTAGAAGAAAAAGTCGGTGAGCTGTGGATTGAAGGCGAGGTAAGCAATGTGCATCGTGCTTCATCGGGGCACGTCTATTTCACATTGAAGGACAAAGATTCGCAGCTTCGATCAGCCCTCTTTCGAAACTATGCACAACGCGTACCGTTTGATTTGGAAGACGGACTTTCGGTTGTTGTCTCTGGCGAGTTGTCAGTTTATTCGCAGCGAGGAGACCTGCAAATTGTAGTAAGAGATGTCCACCCGAAGGGCCTGGGGTCTCTCCAACTCGCATTTGATCAGCTTCACGCCGCACTTCAGACCGAAGGCTTGTTCGACGAAAACTTGAAGAGAGAGCTCCCTCAATATCCTGGGACGATAGGTGTCGTGACATCAGAGAAAGGTGCAGCGATACACGATGTGATTGAGGTGTTAGCAGGGCGCGCTCCTGACGTGCCTATTCTGCTCGCGCCTGCAAGTGTCCAGGGGGCTGGAGCGGCGCTTGAACTTGCAGAAGGTCTTAAGTCGCTTGGCGCTTGTGAGGACGTTGGAGTGATACTCCTTGTGAGAGGGGGGGGGTCCTTGGAGGATCTCGCTCCTTTTAATACCGAGCTATTAGCGCGCGCGATAAGAGCCTCAGAAACGCCTATTGTTTCGGGAGTAGGACATGAGACGGATGTTACTATTGCCGACCTCGCCTCGGATCTTCGAGCTCCGACTCCCTCAGCAGCCGCTGCTCTGGTAGTAGAAGACAGAGAAGTTTTATCAGACCGTCTAGGTCACCTAGGAGATCAACTAATACTGACGTTCGAGCGCAGTCGCAATCTGCTCGAGAAAGACTGGTTGCTAAAGGAAAGTCAGTTAGAAGGAAACGCTCCTTGGATTCGTTTAGGCGATCATCGATCGAATCTGCTGCGGCTATCCGCAAGACTGAAGGAAAGCATGCGTCGAATTCTTGAGAATTCGAGAACCGAATTAGTCGTTCGAGCTGGAAGCCTAGACGCTTTGTCGCCTTTGGCTGTCTTGGGCCGAGGTTACAGCATTGCGACCAATCGAGAAGGGGCAGCGGTGTTAAGTGCGAGTGATTTAAAAACAGGCGACCGGCTAAGTTTGCGTTTCTATGAGGGCGAAACTCAAGTAGTAATTGAAGAGGTCAGCGAAGAAGACCCTTTGAGTTAGGTTTGACGCTTAATCCGGCCGGGGTTAGTTTCGGGCTGTGGCAAGAACAAAGCGAAAAGCATCGGGTGTAAAAGCTTCTAAAACCGATGGGCCTGAATCAACAAGCCTAACCATCGAAGAGGCTTTGGCTCGATTGCAGGAAATTGTAGAAAAACTCGAGTCTGGAGAACTGACCCTCGATGGCTCTTTATTGGCTTTTGAGGAAGGTATTGAACTTTCTCGAACCTGTGGTCAACGCCTGAGCGAGGCTGAACAGAGAGTAGAGGTCCTCCTGGACGGAAAAGATTTGGGAACTAGAGGCCCTTTTACCCCAGATGAGGAAATGGATTAACATCGCGCCTCATTGAATCGTTCGAAATGCGCTTGGGAATTTTGGTCGTTTTAGGGAAGATACTCTAATGGCCACGCCTGGGAACGCTGCAAGGGATTGCAAACTGTGGTCGTCGATTTTTCTTTATATCTTTCTGAAACTAGCGAGAAGGTCGATGTCGAGCTCGAGAGGAGACTTTTTTCAACTGAGATACCTAAAGACTTAGAGAGGGCAATGGCTCACCTTGTTTTTCCTGGGGGGAAGAGACTCAGGCCTGTATTGTTAATTGCAGCATGTGAGGCGGCAGGTGGAACGCAAGGGGATGCGATCCGAGCTGCTGCAGCGGTCGAGTTCTTGCACACCTATTCATTAATACACGACGACCTGCCTTGTATGGATAACGACTCGGTAAGGAGGGGCCGTCCAACGGTTCATATCAAATTTGGGGAGGCCCTTGCCGTCCTCGCAGGCGATGCTCTTCAGGCGCTAGCATTCGAAACGATTGGTGGCGCAACGGAGAGCTGGGCTCAGGGTGCAGTTTCGGATTTGGCCCTTGCCGGGGGGGGGCGCAACCTTGTCGGCGGGCAAGCTGACGATCTTGCGATGGGCGACTCCGACGCACCTTCGGCTGGACTCGCCGGTCGGATACAGTCTGTCCATGGAAGGAAAACGGCAGCACTTTTTGGAGCCTCTGCTTCGATTGGAGCGCGCTGTGCGCTCGCTTCATCTCAAGATAGGACTCGACTTGAGCGGTTTGGTCGGCACTTAGGTTTAGCTTTCCAGATTGGGGATGACTGCTTAGATCGAGATAAGAAAGAGTCCTGTACCATATTGAGAGTTCGAGACGAGCGTAGTGCACGGCAACTTGCAGGGGAACATTTGCGCTTGGCGGCTGAGGAGATTACGGGGTTTGGAAGTTCAGGGGAAGCCTTACGAGGCTTCATTCGGTTTGTGGCGGAAATTTCTGCTAAGTAGGACCAGGGGAGTCGAACATTTTGTGGAATCAGTGTACATGAGCAAGAAGTTACTAGACGGTATTAAATCGCCCACAGATTTAAGAGCTCTCGCTCCGGAACAGGTACCTCAGGTGGCTCGCGAGCTCCGAGAGGAGATAATTGAGCAAGTTTCCCGCGTAGGAGGCCACTTGGCTTCGAGCCTTGGAGCATGTGAACTCATTACAGCGATTCATTACACCTTTGAAACCCCCCAGGATCGGCTTGTTCTTGATGTTGGGCATCAAGGTTACCCGCATAAGCTCCTCACTGGACGAAGGGGCAATTTTGAGAATATTGGGCAGCGCGGAGGTATTGGAAAGTTTTTGCGTAGGGATGAGTCTATATACGATCATTTTGGTGCGGGGCATGCCGGAACTTCGATATCGGCCGCACTTGGGATGGCTCGTGCCATTGAAGCGAAAGGCGGTGATAATTGCGCGATCGCGTTAATTGGTGATGGAGGGATGACCGCAGGGATGGCTTTCGAGGCGTTAAACCATGCAGGCGACCTTGGGCAGTCAAACCTCATCGTTGTTCTAAATGACAATGAAATGTCTATTTCACCCAATGTAGGTGCGATGTCTTCCTACCTCTCGAGGAAGTTGTCAGGACCAATGGTTCGGCGTATGAAGGGCTGGGCAAGAGACTTCTTGAGTTCCATGCCCGGCGACATGCTTCATTGGGCCCAAAAGGCAGAGGAATCTCTTAAGGTGTTCTTTTCTCCTGGATTATTGTTTGAGGCCCTAAATTTTAAATATCTTGGTCCAGTTCAGGGGCATCGGGTGTCCGTTTTACTTGAGACCTTTAACAACGCTCGAGAGATGATTCGTCAGGGTGAAGGTCCGATTTTAATTCATGCTATAACGGCCAAAGGGTTTGGCTACGAGCCTGCTCAGCGTGATCCTTTTCGTTATCACGGTGTAGGTACTTTTGACGTTGCGTCGGGCGAATTTCACAAATCTAAGCCTGGCCCTCCTAAATACCAAAATGTCTTTGCGGACACGCTTATAAAGATTGCTAAAGAAGATGAACGAGTTGTGGGTATTACCGCTGCAATGGCCGATGGAACAGGGCTGGATCGATTTAAAAGAGTCTTCCCAAATCGATTTTACGATGTTGGCATTGCCGAACAACACGGCATTACCTTTGCAGCA
>DKAI01000004.1 GCA_002450755.1 Deltaproteobacteria bacterium UBA6930 | reverse complement strand
CTATCGGAAGTCCCATGCAAGAATGCCTTGTCGTGAACTTTTCTTACAGTTTGAGATGTACATCCTCCAAGCCTGATAGGACTCGCGAGACTCTCTGCCTCTGATGTGTTTATCCATGCCCATGCAATTTCTTGGTCTAAAAACGAGAAAGCGCTTTTATCGAACTTGTATCCAGATAAGAGAGAACGGTCTAGAAATTGGGGCTCAATAACTTTTGATTCTTCTGGAAAAATAAGAGACCACAATTTTGCTGCGCGCTTAGCGGGTTTAGGCATTTTACGCCCTGGGCCTTCTTCTCCTCCTATATTCGCCACTAACTTTATGGTGCGTTCCACTTCATTACCGTCTTAGACTTTCCTGTGTTGATCGAGAGTTTTTTACAAAAGAAATGAAGCTCTCTTCAAGCCCCGCCGCTCGACGTGGCGCGGACTCGAATCTCTTAGCCTTCGCGCGGGCCGCGGAAAGTGGGAATGGAACAGAATTTTTGTAGCGGTCCACTTCTTTCTTTTCTCCCGAGAGAGCTTTTAACCAACGCGAGGCTGAAGCGACATGCCTGATTTCATCTCGGTGGACTATTTTAAAGACTTCCGAGCTTTCGAGATCTCCCGAGTTTTCAAAAGCTTCACCATAGATAATCGTAAAGTCCAAGTTTGCCTGCTCGAGCGTGAGTCCTAAAGCAGATAGAAAGGCACAAACTCCACGCGGGGACTTGGATATACGAGGCGCCTGACGCCAAAAATAAGGATTTAGTTCGAAATCTCCCAGGCTTAAACCGTGGGCATCTAACCTTTCGAGATATAGGCGACAGTGTTTTTGCTCATCTGCAAGAATTTCGTACCAATCTTGACGAAGTCCTAATGGCGCTTTGGGCCATCTAATTAGTGCCCAGGCAAGAAGCTCGACAGCCATGAGTTCGTGGTGCGCAAAGCGAGCTAAGCAGGAAGCACGCATGTCCGGGTCGTCTAGTTGGTGGGGTTTGGGTATCTTACTCTCAACGCTAGAAAATCTGATTTCGGAATTTCGGGCTGGGAGAGTTCCACCTTCAAGGTCGAACGAAGTCCCCCTATCACTTTTTTCTTCATTTACGGGTCGTGCTAGCTTAGACTCCAGGTCTCCAGAGCAAAGGATTCGTTTACTGAATGCTTTAACCGCTAGTTTGTTCATTTCGTTGAACTGAGTTGTTTTTGAATTCAATTCATTTCCTGTGTGAGATGACTTTTTCCCGACCAGTTCCAATAGGTGGCCTTAAGTTTAAATCCTTAGAACCTGTTTAATCGTCGTCTTCTATTTTAGCAATTAAAACAGATGTTTATGAGTTGATATCCTGGATTTACGGGTCAATTATGTTTTCATCGGGTCTGCTACCTTTGTGCCAGGTTCAGCGGATGGGCCAATTGAATGCTAACGGAATATTTTGCAATGGATGAAATTCTTGTGAAAGAAAACGATCGCTATTGGGACTGCCTCGATCAGGCTATGGAAGCGTCTTATGGCGGGCGTACGGATGAGGCTTTGGCATGGCTTGATGAAGCTCTTAAAGCGATTCCAAATGGTGCAGAGGCCCATAACGGACGCGGAGAAATCCTATGGGAGGAAGGTCGGCTCGAAGAGGCATCTTACGAGCTCGAGTTGGCCACGATTGCCGATTCAAAGTTTGTTACTGCGTATCTTAACCGGGCGGAATTGCTGTTAGAGGATATGGGAGAATTCGAGCAGGTTATACAAATCTGCGACCTTCTCTTGTCGGGGCAAAGCGAGCTGCCGAGTCTTGATCGTACGATTGAGGCTGAAGTTTATTATTTGAAGGCAAAAGCTCTTTTTTACCTGGATGATCTCGAGGGGTCTCGTTTTTTGATTAAGAGAGCGAGTAAAGCAGCTTCGAATTTGGCTCTATATCGCGCATTTGAGGGTCAAATTGCCTTTGAAATGGGGGACTTCCACGAGGCTTTATCTCTTCTCGAACATGCTAGCGTTCTGGAACCTGAAGTTCCCAATTCTCTTTATTACCTCGGTTTGGTTTTTGAGCGATTGAACAAAAGTAATCATGCATCGTCTGCATTTTTGGCGGCACACAATTTAGATCCTGATCACTACATGATTCCAGTTGAATTTAGTCAGGTGGTTGTAACCGAGGCTACTCGGACGTCGATAGATAACCTACCGCGTTCATTTAGAGGCTATCTAGATGGAGTGTCAACAAGTGTTGAAGACTTTCCCAGCCAAGCGATTATTGCCGAAGAGGAGGTTTCGCCTCAGGTGCTAGGACTTTTTGTTGGTAATTCTCGGATTAGAGGACTGAAGCCCGTAAAAGAATTAAGCCAAGGTAGACTGGTTCTATACAAAAAGAACCTTGAGAAGGTTTGTAAGAACAAAGATGAACTAGTAGAGCAGATTCAAATTACAATAAGACAGGAAATTGGATATTACTTGGGACTAGACGAAGATGATTTAGATCGACTTGGTTTGTCATAGAATCGAGATATTTATGAAGGAACTTGTTAACAAGATTGAAACTATTGTTGGTCCAGAGAATGTTCTCGCGAATGACTCTGATCTTTTAGCTTACGAATTTGACGGACTAACTCTGTTCTCAGGATGTCCTCTTGCGGTTGCTCTTCCAAAGACAACAAAGGAGATTTCCTCAATTGTCCGTCTCTGCAGAGAGGCCTCTGTTCCGTTCGTGCCGAGAGGGGCTGGTACGGGACTCTCTGGCGGAGCGGTGGCTATTGAAGGTGGAATAGTCATAGAGTGTCAGCGAATGAATCAGATTCTAAAGATTGACGAGGCGGACCGTTATGCGGTCGTGCAGCCTGGCGTGGTGAATGCCGAATTGTCGGATGCGGTAGGGCATCTTGGCCTTTTTTATGCGCCAGACCCCTCCAGTCAACAGGCCTGTACTATTGGGGGTAACGTCGCAGAAAATTCTGGCGGACCACACACACTGAAATATGGAACTACAACAAATCATGTGTTGGAACTCGAACTGGTTCTACCAGATGGTGAAATAGTGCGTTTGGGTTGTCCCGCCGGAGGATCGGTGGGTTTCGATTTTCTGGGAGCGATGGTCGGAAGTGAAGGCACTTTAGGAATAGTTACCGAAGTAACGGTCCGCCTGACTCCTTTGCCCGAAAAAATAGAAACACTTCTAGGTGTCTTTCCAGATATTGTTAGTGCGTGTCGAGCAGTCGGCGAAATTTTGCGTTCGGGGCTGACTCCTGCTTCCTTAGAAATTTCTGATCAACGCACAATTCGTGCCGTAGAATCGAGTGTTTACGCAGCAGGTATTCCAACCGATGCAGGCGCCGTTCTCTTGATTGAATTAGATGGGCTTAAGGAGGCGGTTGAACGTCAGGCTGACCGAGTCTCCGAAATCGCAATGGGCTGCGGAGCCTCTCGGATAGAAGTAGCTAAGGACGAGGCCGAGCGACAACGCTTTTGGAGAGCTCGGAAGGGAGCATTCGGTGCAATGGGTAGGCTCGCGCCAGATTTATTTGTTCATGACGCTGTAGTTCCCCGTAAACATTTGCCCGAGATCCTTCGGAAGATTTGCGAAATTGCTGATCATTACGGGATAACTCTCTCAAATGTCTTTCACGCAGGTGACGGTAATCTTCATCCTAATATCTCGTTTGATCGTCGAGACCCAGAAGAACTAAAGAGAGTAATCGCCGCAGGAGAAGAAATTTTAAGGCTGTGTGTTGATGCAGGTGGAGTTATCACAGGTGAACATGGAATAGGCGTAGAAAAGAAGGAATATCTTCACCTTGTTTTCAGTGAATCCGACCTCGCGACTATGTCATTGCTGCGAGATGTTTTTGATCCCGGTAGGGTTTGTAATCCAGGAAAAATTTTCCCGACAACTCGGTTTTGTACGGAGGCAAACCCGAAGGCTCGTGGCTATGACCGAGTACCATTTTCTTGAGGCGAAGCGCCGAATTACAGAAATTTATAGACCCCTCCCACCTCGAGGACAAGGAAACCTTAACTGTTGACGGTCTACCTTTAATCGCCGTTGCTAGTCCCTCGACAATGGAGGAGCTTTCTCGAATCCTCCAGTCCCTCTTTGAGAATGACCTCTCGGTATTAGTTACGGGCAATGGAAATAGGCTACACGTGGGTAATCCGCCTACCCGTGCCGATCTTCGCCTCTCAACGCTTGACCTGAAAGGGATTCTTGAGTTTGATCAAGAGGACGGCGTGATTGAAGTCCTCGCTGGTACCCCTTTGCCTCAGGTTAGAAATCTTGTCAATTCAGAGGGCTGGGAGTTACCACTTGATCCCCCAGGCAATGCTCCCACACTTGGGGGATCGTTGGCTTCAGCGGCCTTTGGACCAAGGTTTGGCCATCCTAGAGATTTCGTTTTGGGTCTAGGTATGGTTATGGCGGATGGGACACAAACGAAATGTGGCGGTCGTGTCATAAAAAATGTTACAGGTTACGATCTGATGAAACTTTATCTCGGGTCTTATGGAAGCATTGGCGTTATAGGATCGGCGTGGCTAAGGCTTTTACCCTACCCGGAATCTAAAAAGGTTCTCAAGGTCTCGTTCCAAAAAGACGACGAAGGATTTAAAGATTCGTTAAAGGCATCTCGGTATACAAGCGTACGCGTTGCATGTTTGACGAATTCCTATCCAATCCTTGAAGCTAGTCTAGGTTCTGATTCAATGAACTTGATACTAGAAATTGCTGGGGATGAAAAAGCTGTTGAAAGGGACTTCAATGAGCTTACGAATGCGTATCGTGCTGATGAAATTGATGACGACGTTCTTCTGAGAATACGTTCTAATCAGAATAGTTCTCCCGGTGCTTCCGATAGCCTCGCTATTCATTTTCGAGTGTTACCATCGAAACTTCCTGTGGTCTGGTCATCTTTAAACAAGCTAGGGTTTTCGTGTTTTTCCTATCCTAACCGCGGAGATTTGTTCGCTTCTTTGGATCCAAATCAATTAACTTCCGATACTGAGACCTTAGTTGCTGTTCGTACTCTTGCCTCTGATAGTGGTGGTAGTTTTGTTTTGGAGCGTGCGCCGCTAAGAATGAAAAGAGAATTCGACGTTTTCGGCACAGACCCAAGTTTGTCAGAGATTACAAGTTCTCTTAAAGAAACTTTTGATCCACGAGGAATTTTGAACGTTGGTCGCGTTTCGGGTAGGAATTGAATAAAGAAATGACAGAAGCATCTCCTCTTGAATCGATTTATTCGGATACTTTAGACTGCGTTCATTGCGGTCTCTGTTTAACTTCGTGTCCTACATATAGAGAGAGCGGCCGAGAAACTTCCTCACCGCGCGGAAGAGTCTCCTTAATGCGGGGAGTAGCGGAAGGAAAGATCGACCTCTCCTCTACACTTACAAAAGAAGCTTTCTTGTGCCTAGGTTGTCGAGCATGCGAAACAGCGTGTCCCTCGGGTGTGAAGTACGGAAAAATGCTGGAGCACACTAGAATGGAAATTGAGATGCGAGGGTATCGAAAAGGTCTCGCTGCATGGGTAGAACGATTCGCATTAAGATACGTGATCGCCAGCCGTAGAGTCTTGCGCACTCTAGTGAGTGTTTTAAGATTTATCCAAATTTTTCGAATTGATGACATTTGCGCTTTCATCCTCCCGAAAAAGCTGGCTTCTGCCCAGACTCTTGCGCCGACCGTTCCCGCAAAGGCATTGAGAAAACGCCTACCTTTTTTAAATCCTGCTTATGGCAAGAAACGTGGTCGCGTAGCGTTTTTTGAGGGATGTATCATGCCTGAAATTTTTGGTTCGATAAATCGCGCGACGGTAGAAGTCCTCAGATACAACGGATTCGATGTGGTCATACCCTCTCAGCAAGTTTGCTGTGGAGCGTTACATGCTCATTCAGGAAACACTGAAATGGCGCACAATTTAGCTAAACGTAATATAGATTCTTTCGACTATTCATCAGTTGATGCAATTATTAGTAATTCTGCAGGCTGCGGTGCTGCCATGAAAGAGTACTCACTTTGGCTAGGCGAACAGGGTTCGCTATTTTCTTCTGCGACGCGAGATATTCTCGAATTCTTAGATGAGGTTGGACTTAGAAAACCTGACCAAAGGATTTCTGCGAAAGTGTGTTACGACGATCCTTGCCATCTTGTTCATGCGCAAAGAGTTTTTGAAGCGCCTTCGCGAGTCCTGGAAAGTATTCCCGGTTTAGAGTTAGTATTGCATAAAGATG